>NZ_FOCY01000062.1:0-1885 GCF_900110235.1 Megamonas sp. Calf98-2
AGCAGATACCGCACATTCGTTTATGTTAGAAAACATATGTGCATTGTTTAGTTTTCAAAGAACATCTTTTGTCTTACTCTCTCGAGCTGACTTTAAATATTATATCTTACGTTTTTTGTTTTGTCAACAACTTTTTTCAAACTTTTTTATTTTGTTTGTTTTGTTGTTTTCAAAACTCTTTATTTTGTTTGTTGCTCATCGACAACGTTGATTATTATATATTAAACTCAACCTAAATGTCAACACCTTTTTTTATATTTTTTTATAAAAAATTAATATAATTTTAATTTCTCTTGTAGATATATATAGATTATAATAAAAATATACTATATATAAAGAAAGAAGGGCTATTTATGTTAAGAAAAACATACAAAAAACTATTATCAACAGGTATTGCTTTATCTTTAGGTTTTTCAATTTCTTATACTATTTTGCCTAATCAATCTGCGTATGCCTTCAACTGGGGCAATGCTATTGGCGCTGTGGCTATCACTGGTATTCAATATCAGCAATTAGAAAAACAGCTCAATTATCTAGATAGTGATGGTCGTCATGAATATTTTAATCAAATGAAAAGTGAATTGGGAGAAAATACTGACCCTTATTACAATACTTTATTAGACAATATCATGAATCGTTTGACTTATGCCATCTCCTTAACGGACCCTTCTATTAAAGATAAACCTTATAATTATTTCATTAATCCAAGTGAAGAATATAATGCCTTTTGCACTGTAGGGCATAATTTAAGTGTAAATACTGGTATGTTTAAATTGCTCAATAATAATGAAGATGAACTTGCCATTGTTATTGCTCATGAATTAGCTCATGGTGAAGAAGAACATGTTCAAAGCTCTGCCAAGAAAAGTTTTTCTGTACAATTATTGACTAATCTTTATGCTTCTCAAAATCCTAATATTATATCTATAATTGGTGCAAATGTCCTGCAAAATAATATGATTGCTAAAGGTATAACTAAAGTTCAAGAACAAGATGCTGACGATATTGCTTTTAATTATGCAACAAGCGCTGGTTATAATATCGGTGCTGGTGCTGCTACTTGGCAACGTTTTATCGATAAAATGGGCGAGTCCAAAACTAATTTCGTAGGTGAATTATTCTCACCTTCTGACCATCCAAGTCATCAATCACGCCGTGATAATTATTCTGATAAACTCACTGACTATAGTAATAATAAAGTAAAGGTTGATAGTAAAACTGGCACAATTAGTGTAAATCGTCATGATTTTATAACACCTATCCCTGCAAATGATATGAGCAGTCAAGAAAGAGCATATCTAATTGCTGGTAATTTGGCAGCAGTTTATCATAATCATCCTAAAAATCCACCTGAAGCTTATTTAAGTGGAAATACAATTTATATGGGTAATCAAGCAATAATGGTTGTTGAATATGGAGAAAATGGTAATAGTATTGTAAATAAATTAAATTCTATTAGATAATTTGACGGAGGATATAACTAAAAATAGATTAATTACTTTTATCAATGTAGTGATTTATAGTATTAACTTCATTACTTTATCTTGTCTATTATTAAGTGCTTTATATTCTTTTAAATCCCATCCTCTTTTTATATTATTCTTTGCTTTCAATTGTTAGCTAATAAATCAATTTAAAAATGCTTTATCTCAACTAATACCTAACAGAAAATTGAATTTCTTTATTTGTACTTTAAATATCATTTTAATATTAACTATCATTTTTCATTTAGGATATATTTCCATGTCCTTCCATGACTTCAACTAACAAAAAAGACTTACTACTAATTTTGATGTGCACCCAAAATATTGGACATATTAATTAGGCTACTAATTGAAACTTAATTCTGTATTCTACAGGACTAAGTCCTTTTAGTTTTATCTTT
>NZ_FOCY01000008.1:0-11372 GCF_900110235.1 Megamonas sp. Calf98-2
CCCACAGCTACTAAGCTGTACGTTTCCAAATATAAACACTGATGTATGGTTGTAAATTATTATGACTTTGGTTACTCCCTGTATTATTGATTGTTACGTTATGACTATGCGTACTATCGAATATACAATTCCAAACCCCAGTAGATTCACCGTTACCAACGTTAGCACCGTGGTTTTTATAGCTAGTAGCAAAAACTCCACTAAAATCATAATCTTTTCCTGCTTGTAACCAACCTATATTACCATTTTGATTAACATTGTTTGTACTGGCACTATGACCATGAGAGGGTAATTCTCCCACAGGTAAATTTTTAATAAAGGCTATAAACATAATATTAAAAATAAATATTTCTCTAATTTTTAATAAAAAAGAAATCCTATAACAGCAGTAATGTGCATAGTTATAGGATTTTTAAATTTTAGAAATATGATATTTTTAATGTTTTTATGAGTAACGATTAGTAACACAAATAAAATCTAAATAATGCTTATATTTAAGGCTTAATTAAATTTATACGTATCTTATTAGTATCACTTTATTTTATTAATTGCTTTACGGAGCTGTCTAATATCTTTATGTGTATAAACTCCATTTGTAACATCAGAGCAAGCATGACCTAATATTTTACGTTTGGCATTATAATTTACTTCTGCGTTATCCATAAGTGTTGCACAAGTATGACGACAATCATGAGGTGTATATTTTGCATTAAGTGCTAACATTATCTTATCCCATAAAGTGCAATAAATGCTGTAGTTATAAGGCTTTTCATCATGTCGGCAAATAAGGTATTTACCAGGTGTTTGCATACGTATTTGTATTAATGGAAAAATTTTTTCATGTATGGGAATTATTCGCAGACCAGATTTAGTTTTGGATTTTGTAATTTTAATATATTTTTGTCGTAGATAAACATTATCTTTGGTAAGTTCTAATAATTCACCTATCCTCATGCCTGTATAAATTAAAATTAACACAGTATCGACACCTTCAATATTTAAATTAGAGCATAACTTATTTATTTTTTGGCGTGTAAATGGTTTGTGTGGTCGTTTTTGTTTATTCTTGCCTAAATTTAAAAGCATAACATAATTTTTATCTACGTATTCCATCATTAAAGCATATTTGAACATTAAACTAAGAGTAGAACGGATTTTCTTACAGGTGCTGTAGGAAAGTCCTTTTCTTTTAACTGTATCTATAATGTCCTGTAAGTGGTAATACTTAATTTTTTTTAATGGCATTTCATGCAAGGACAAACAATGTTTGTACGAATTATGGTAACTGTTTATAGTGCTTTTACTAGGTTGGTGTTTGTCTATATAAAAAGGTAACCATCTATAGAATAATTCTGAAAAGATTATTTCATGTCCATGAAGAATTTTATTATTTTTCTTATTGAAATCGGCAGCATATATTTCTGCTTCGACTTGCGAACAAAAATAGCCCATAGCTTTTTGCTTACCATCTTTGGTGATAACAAAAACAAAAGGTCGCCTCCGATTACCGCTTAATTTTTTAATACTTCCATATCCATTAGGTTTTCTCAAAATAATCACTCCTAAAAATAAAATTTAGGAGAGTATACCATATAAAGAAGGTGAAATAATGAATTTAATTTTATGTGATTGTAATGCAAACTTATGTAAAGAATGGCAACGATATTTTAAAGATGAAACAAATGTAAAAGTTATTTGTAATGATTTTAGAAATGTATCTGAATATGATTGTGTAGTAAGTCCTGCAAATAGTTTTGGTTTTATGGATGGAGGTTTTGATGGTATTCTGCTTGATTATTTTGGGTATGAGTTAATGGAACGTGTGCAGGATAAAATCAGAGCAGAATATGCAGGTGAGCAACCAGTAGGAACTTGCTTAATTGTAGAAACTGGTAATAAACAACACCCATATCTTGCACATACACCCACCATGCGTATACCACGAATTATTAAAGAATATGACACAATTTATAATGCTATGCGAGCAATGCTTTTAGCGGTACAAAAACAAGGTGATATTAAAACTGTTCTTTGTACTGGATTAGGGACAGCAACAGGAAAAGTTCCTGTATATGTAGCAGCTAAACAAATGTATTTAGCATATCAAAGTGTATTTAATCCACCAAAACAAATTAACTGGCGTACTGCTATAGAAATAGAAACAAATATTATAAATAGCAATATAATTTAGGAGCGTGATATAAATGGCAAATATGAGAGTTTTTCAAATCCAAAAAAATGAAATTCTAATTATTAATGATGACAAACAGTATACTGATACTATAGAAAATTTCAAATTAGATAGTGGGCTTAGTTTAGATAATATAAACGAAGTTATCTACGATAATTACCAAGAATGTTGTGTGGTCAACAAAGAATTTAAAGAATATCCTAATGTTGATTTTGAAGGTTATATTGATAATGTTGATATCTATATTAAGGCAAAATCTGAACGTGAATACGTGCCACCAAAAGAACCAACAGAAGAAGAAAAAGCTTTAGCGAAAATTAATGAAATTATGGCAGTTAATGATGAACAAATTGCGGATATAAAAGACGCTATGTTGGTAGCAGTACTTACAGATGATACTGAATTACAATCGGAATTAAAAAAAGAGTATGCTTCTGTTATTGAAGATACAAATAATAAGCTTCAGGAGGTAAAAGCAAATGACTAAAAGATGTAATATTTGTGCTAAAAAGCTTGATGAACAAGGCAAATGTACAAATGAAAAATGCCCCAACTGTTTAAAAGAAAAGTTAATATCAGAATTAGAATCTAGTAAGTAGGTGGTGATATGTATGAGCAAATTATAAACTTTATTAGTTCTTTAATTCCAACAAGGCTAGAGGTATATATTGGGGGAGG
This sequence comes from Megamonas sp. Calf98-2, assembly GCF_900110235.1. NCBI lineage: Bacteria > Bacillati > Bacillota > Negativicutes > Selenomonadales > Selenomonadaceae > Megamonas > Megamonas sp. Calf98-2. Next base: position 2,870 of record NZ_FOCY01000008.1, read on the forward strand.
TGTTGCCTTTGTGGGAGTTTTATTGCAGCATTTATTTGGACCATGGTCTGATAGTTTTGAAACACTTTTAATTCTAATGGTTATAGATTATATAACTGGTATAAGTGCTGCATATATAAATCCAAATATGAAGCTAGATAGTAGTAAATGTGGTACTGGTGTCATGAAAAAAGTTGTTATTTTATTAGTTATAGCAACAACATACAGAATAGATTTGATAGGGCAAACAATGGCTAAAGACGTTGTATTGCTCTTTTTTATTGGTAGAGAAGCATTATCTATATTAGAGAATTCCGCCAACTGCGGATTACCTATTCCAGAAAAACTAAAAGCAACATTAGCACAATTTACAGAAATTAAAAAGGAGAAATTTTAATGAAAGTTTTTATTAATCCAGGACATGATAAAGTTTATGACTCTGGTGCAAAAAATGATGTTTTAGGAATTAGAGAATGTGATATTGCATATGTAATTGGAGCATTAGTTGAAAAGTATCTTAATAATGTAGGTATTGAAACAAAAAGCCTGCAATCTGACAATCTTTGCAATGATACAGATTATTATAATGATAGACCTATAGCAGTATGCGACCTTGCTAATAATTGGGGAGCGGATTTATTTATCAGTATTCATTGTAATTCTTTTAATAATTCGGAAGCTAAAGGAACAGAGGTTGAAGTATTTAGTTTCAATACAGAAGCCCACAAATTAGCTACTTGTATTCAAAATCAAATTGTTGGTTCTATTAATACGGTTAATAGAGGTATAAAAGAATATCCTTCTTTAAAAGTTTTAAAACATACTACTATGCCTGCTGTATTAGTAGAAACAGCCTTTATCAGTAATATGGAAGATGCTAAAAAATTAATTGAGCGTAAGGACGATATCGCACGTGCTATTGCTAGAGGCGTTACAGATTATATGTTGTTAAATAAATAAGGAGCGTATAAATGATGACTATTGATGAAATTAAAAATGAAGTTTTAGAAAATATGAAGGATTTTATTACGACTGAAGTAAAAGATATGGCTATAAAATGGATTAAAGATACGGCATTGCCAGCAGTTAAAGAAGTAGCTACAGCTTTTGTTGCAGAGCTTAAAAATAGTGCGGTTGATGAAAAAGGCTGGGTAAAATTTAGAGATACTATTTTCTTACCAGTAGCCATAAATGGTAGTCTTTGGATTGTAGAAAAAGTAGTTAATAAATTAGCACCAACAGAGGAATAAGCATGAACATATTAAAAGAACTAACCAAAATTTTTATCAGGTCCAAACTTGAAGATGAAAAACGAAAGCTTAAAGACAAATTACAAAAACAAATAATTACAACTACCAGTACTTCTGTGGTAGCCAGAAATACAGCCTATCTTAGAATAATAGATACGCTAAATGGTAAAGGTATCGCAGAAGTAAATAAAATTATAGATAAAATTTAATAAAAGAGTTATAATTAAATAACATTTTCTTTTATTGCCAAAAGCCCCTATTGCTTAGAAAAAATCTAGGTAATAGGGGCTTTTTTTATTTTTTATTGATAAATTTGCTTTACAAAATAATCAAAATATAGTATAATAAAAATATAGAAAGGAGGTGTTTACATGATAGATAATGATGTAAAAGATTTTCTTGAAGTATCTACTTATCTTATAGTTATTGGTGAAACATTAATAAAGATAGGTAGGTGGTTAAAAAGAAAAGCAAATAAAAAAGCCCCGCAAAATCGTAGAAAGCCTCGCAAGCGTAAACGATAAAGCAGAGCCGTAGAAGGAGCGGTTATCCGCTCCACTACGATTATTCTATCATGTAGTAAGTATGAAAACAATGATATTATTTACCATAATAGTTTTAATTAATTTTATTTTGAAGTTTAAAGACTTAGATTTTATTAATTGGCTTAATGGTGTAAGCATGGGAGTAATTATTTCATATTGGTTTATTAGATTTAGGAGGTAAATATGGGTAGAGGTGGAAAGCGTGAAGGTGCTGGAAGACCAGTAGGAACAACAAAAGAAGTTAGTACAGCACGACCAGGAAGAAATATAAGAGCTTATGATGATGAATATATTCTTATAAAAGAGTTTATGAAAATAGTAAGGAAAAATAAAGTATTAGCTGAAGAATTTATAAAAAATAATAAAATGTAAAATAAAAGACAGCCTGCACTACCGACCAAAGTTTTACAGACTGCCTTTAAAAAAAATCAGAGGTTATCCTCTGTGAAATATTGTACCATAGAGGATAACCTCTTTCAATATTGGAAGGAGATTATCCATGATAAGAAGAAAATTGAATAAGAAAAAAGGCTTTAAAGGTTTTAAGGTTATAATAGATACATTTGTATTAAAGGAATTAGAGAAATATAAAATTCTATCTATAGACCAGCTATTTGATGAGCAAGATAAAAAAGAAATTGAAAAAGTCTATAATTTTTATGAGAATATAAAATAATGATAAGAAAGAGCAGTCTATGACTGCTCTTTTGTTGCCTATTTGTTGCCGTTTTAGTTAGAGTTATTAAAAAATAGTGAAGATAATTGAATAAAACGGAACAACTAAACTTATAAAATTATATCATATAAACACAGTGAATATAACGAGAAAACTAAACATATTTAACGCACAAATATCTACTCTGCTGAATAGCACTATCAATTATAAAACTATAAAGAAGGTTTGTCTATATAAAAATTTCTAATGATTATAAGTAGATAAAGATGGTAGTATTTTTAGCTAGATAATAGATACTATGAATAAAATGTGATATTATGTAAACGATATAATATAATTTTTTGGAGCAAAGGAATAGTGATTCATAATGAAAAAATTTATCGTATTTTTGCTTTTAGGCGTGATGTTTGTATTTAATACAGTAGCATATGCACAAGCTGAAAATACAGCGCAAGAGAAGATTGGTGGAGCTGATAAGGCAACGGATATACAGGTAAATAATAATGTAAATACTGTAAAACGTTGGATTTTGATAAATATACCAGCACGTTCATTGCGTTTATATGATAATGATAAATGTATAGAGATGTATCCTGTTGGCGTAGGTAAAATAGAAACTAAAACTCCAGTTGGTTTTTATAAAGTTGTAGAAAAAATTGTAAATCCTACATGGACAGACCCTGCTGATGTAAGCGTAGTTATTCCTTCCGGTGAAGATAATCCACTTGGTTATCGTTGGATTGGCATTGGTGGCAATTATGGTATACATGGAACAAATAGACCAGACTCTGTAGGTCATTATGTTTCCAATGGTTGTGTACGTATGGTTGAAGCCGATGTAGAAAAAGTATTTGATAAAGTTGAAGTTGGTACAGAAGTTCAAATTATGTACAACCGTCTAGTTATTGATAAAACTTTTGATGGTAGAGTAGCTTATTATATTTATCCAGATGGATATGATATGCAAAATTTAACAGTGGATTTTGTAAAACAAGGTCTAAAAGGTTATGGTATAGCTGATTTTATAACTGATGAAGCTGTGGCTAAATCTATAGAATTATCCAATGGTCAACCAAATTATGTAGCAGCACCTGTAAATATTATGTTTAATGGTAAAAAGCTTAATTATAAAGCAGTTAATTATAAAAATTTAATTTATGTACCAGTAAAAGCTTTGGCTACTACATTAAATACGCCAATAACTATGGATAATAATTTAGTAAAAACACAAAAAGGTAAATCTGATATCAGTCTTTATAGTAATGTAGCTTATATGCGTTTGACAGATATAGCAAATATTTTTGATTATGATTATAGCTTAAATAAAAATGTTACAGAAATAGCTTTAAATAAAATTACTGCTGATAAAAATGTAGTAGATATCCCTGTTAATACTACAAATAAAGAAATTGTTGTACCTAAAAAACAAACAGATGAAAAAATTAATTTAATGGAAAACGACAATAAAAATCTTGAACAAGATAATAATACACAATCCGATAAAAAAACTGTAGCAGATAAGAAAAATAAACAGGAAAAAGCAAATACAGATGTTAAAAAATAATGGAGGTCATTGTGGAACGAGGAGAAGATAATAAGAAAAGATTTATTATTATAGATGGTAGTAGTTTAATGTATAGAGCGTTTTTTGCTTTGCCATTACTTACTTCTTCAAGTGGTATATATACAAATGCTATCATGGGTTTTGCTAATATGTTGGGAAAAATCCTAACAGAATATAAGCCAGATAATATAGTTGTGGCTTTTGATAAAAGTCGTCAAACTTTTCGTACACAAATGTATGCAGAGTATAAGGGACAAAGAGAAAAAACTCCAGATGAATTAAAATCACAGATACCGTTACTACGTGAATTTTTGGAAGCTTTGGGTATTGCTTTTATTGAAAAAGATAATTATGAAGCAGATGATATCATCGGTACTTTGGCAACAAAAGCAGCTAGTCAAGATTATGAAGCTTTGATTGTAACAGGTGATAAAGATGCTTTGCAATTAATTCGTCCTAATTTAAAAGTTATGCTCACTAAACGCGGTATCATGGATATGCAGATTTTTGATGAAGAAGCATTTAAAGAAAAATATGCAGGTCTTAAACCGATAAAATTAATTGATATAAAAGCGTTGATGGGTGATAGCTCAGATAATATTCCGGGTGTACCAGGAATTGGTGAAAAAACAGCTTTGAAATTATTATCACAATATCAAGATTTAGAAAATCTCTTGAATAATATAGATAATGTTTCAGGTAAAAAACTAAAAGAAAAATTACAGGAAAATCAAGAATTAGCGAGATTATCTTATAAATTGGCTACTATATGCTGTGAAGTAGATGTGGATTTTAAACCACAAGAGTTTGAATTGACTCCTAATTTACAGAAATTAAATGATTTTTGTCAAAAATATGAGTTGAAAACAGTTTTGACTCGTATGAAAAAGGTTTTAGCTGATAAATTAGAAGTTGTAAGTCAAAATGATGATGCTGAATTAGCTTTGAATTTTGAAGCTACTATGCCAGTTTATGAGGAATTTACACAAGATAAAATTGATGCTTTAATATCAAAGATAAAAGCTGAAAAATCTGTTTCCTTTATGGTTTTATTTGAAGGGAAAGTGCCGGATATATCCATTGATATGATGGCTATTTGTTGCAAAGATAGTCTTGGTATCATAAGAGCAAAAGAAGATATAGATAAACTCAGTGAAGTATTGCAAGATGAAACAATCACTAAATTTGTTTATGATGTAAAGATGCTTTACCATTTGAATTTGGATTTAAAAGGTAAGATTTATGATACTTTGCTTATGGCATATCTTCTAGAACCTGCTAAACGAAGCTATGAAATGAATGTATTGTGGCAAATGGCAGATATTGAAGAAGAAATTCCATGGGAAAATCTCAATGAAGAAGAAAAATTAATTTGCGGTGCAAGACATTTAGCTGATTTGAGTAAGATTTTGGCGGATAAATTAGCTGATGAAAAAATGGTAAATCTCTATGAACAGATAGAATTACCACTTGCTAAAATGCTTTGTGATATGGAAACTGTAGGTATTTATATTAATGAGCAAAAACTCGATGATATGAATGAACAGATGTATAAACAAATCACAGCTTTAGAGCAAGATATTTATGAATTGGCTGGAGAAATATTTAATATTAATTCACCGAAACAATTAGGAGATATTTTATTCAATAAATTGGGCTTGCCAGCTTTGAAAAAGACGAAGACAGGATATTCTACAAATGCGGAAGTGCTAGAAAATTTAATATATGCTCACCCTATTATCGCTAAGATTTTAGATTATCGTATATTAAATAAATTAAAAACTACGTATTTAGATGGTTTGAAAGTATTAATCAATCCACAGACTAAGAGAATTCATACAAGTTTCAATCAGACTGTAACAGAAACAGGAAGACTCAGCAGTTCTGAGCCGAATTTGCAAAATATTCCTGTACGCACAGCGGAAGGTAAAAAAATTCGCAGTTTATTTGAGCCTGGCGAAGGTTATGATTATATTTTATCTGCCGACTACTCCCAGATTGAGCTTAGAATAATGGCTCATATGTCAGAGGATAAACATTTTATAGATGCTTTTTGTCATAATCAAGATATTCATACAGCGACAGCAGCTCAAGTATTTAAAGTGCCTATAGATGAAGTTACTTCAGAACTTAGAGGTAAGGCAAAGGCTGTAAATTTCGGTATTATCTATGGTATAAGTGCTTTTGGTTTGGCAAAAAATCTGCATATTTCGCCAAAAGAAGCTGGGGAATATATAGATAATTATTTACAAGAATGTAGTGGCGTGAAGAATTTCATGCATGAAATTGTAGAAAAAGCACATCAAGATGGCTTTGTTACGACTTTATTCGGTCGTCGTCGTTATTTGCCAGCGATTAAGAGCAGTAATTTTAATCAGCGTGCATTAGCAGAACGCATGGCTATGAATACACCAATTCAAGGAACAGCGGCTGATATCATAAAAATTGCGATGAACAGAGCTAGTGAAGCGATAAAAGAAGCTAATTTGAAAAGCAGAATTTTATTGCAAGTACACGATGAATTAGTGTTAGAAGTTGTAAAAGAAGAAATAGAAAAAGTATCAGAAATTTTGACAACAGCTATGCAAAATACAGCTAGTTTAAAAGTGCCACTTATCATTGATATTAATTATGGTAAAAACTGGGCAGAAGCAAAATAAAAAGTAAATTAATTATAAAAAGGTGGTGGTTTTGTGCCTGAAATGCCAGAAGTAGAAAATATTGTCGTAGGGATTAAAGATTTTATCGAAAATAAAAAAATCGTAGATGTAGAAATCATAAAAGGTGATGTAATAAAATCTCCTAGTAGTGATGAATACAAAGAGCTTTTGCAAGATAGAATTATCAAATCTTTAAAACGCAGAGGAAAATATATCATCATGTCCTTAGATGATGAAAGATTTAATATCATTCATTTGCGAATGACAGGAAAGCTATTATATAAACAGGAAAATGAGGATATAGATAAATATAGTTGTGTAATATATCATTTAGAAGATAAAACTAAATTGATATATGCAGATATCCGCAGATTAGGGACTTTGGATTTAATAACTACAGATGAAATTTCTCGCTTAAAAGGGCTATATACTTTAGGTGCAGAACCATTATCTTCAGAATTTACTATAGGGTATTTAAAGGATTGTTTAAATAAGAGTAAAACAAAAATAAAACCATTTTTATTAAATCAAAAAAATGTGGCAGGTTTGGGCAATATATATGTAGATGAAGCATTAGCCATTAGTAAAATTCATCCAGAACGCAAAGCAAATTCTTTAGGTGATGAAGAAATAGAAAAACTTCATCAAGCTATTAATTTGGTTATAAATGAAGGCATAAGAGATGGTGGCACAAGTTTTCGCGATTATCGCAATGGTTTAGGTGAAAAAGGAAGTCATCAAGATAAATTATATGTATATAATCGCAAAGGCAAAGAATGTAGATTTTGCCATACTTTAATAACTAAAATTATATTAAATGGTAGAGGTACTTATTTTTGCCCTAATTGTCAAAAATTAAATGATGATAAATAAATTTTAAATAAAAGCTAGAAAGGAGGATTTTTATGAAAATCATAGGTCTTACTGGTGGTATAGCTTGTGGAAAAAGTACGGTTAGTGCTTATTTAAAACAAAAAGGAGCTTTTATCATTGATGGTGATGCTATAGCTCGACAATTATCTGAGCCTAAAAAATCAATTTGGCAAGCGTATGTAAATCATTTCGGTGATAAAGTTTTAAATGCAGATAATACTTTAAATCGCAGACTCATTGGACAGATTGTATTCACTGATGAAAAAGAAAAAACATGGATGAATACAACAATGCACCCATTGATTAGAGATGAAATTGTAAAACAAATAGATGAGTGTAGACAAAATGGTATAGAAGTAGTAATCTTAGATATACCTCTTTTATATGAAGCTAATTGGGATAAATTTGCAGATGAAGTTTGGGTTGTAAAAATCAGCAGACAGTTGCAAATAGAGCGCATTCAAAATCGTGATGGCTTAACTAAAGAAGAAGCAATAAGTAGAATAGATGCACAGATGTCTTTAGAAGAAAAAGCAAAACGTGCAGATGTGGTAATTGATAGTAGTAATGCTCCAGAAGTTACGTTACAATTAGTAGAAAAAATATGGAATGAGAGATTATTATAAAGGGTTGATAATTCATGTCTAGTTTGATTATTGTGAACCGCACACTTGTGATTTAAATCATGAGTTAGGCAAACAAAATAGTCAGCGTATATAGAAATATGTACGTAGAGATAGACAAAGAGCTATCCTATACTGTTTGAACTGCTGGAAACTCCTAAAGATATTTGAACTACAACGTAAACATGAAATAAAGTTAAGCGTGAATGTGGCGAAAGCAGAAAAAATCAGATATATAGTATAAGGTTAAATCCTAAGTGCTGAAAAATGGATAATCAGCAGCGAAGCTCCGAAAAGGAGAACGTTCAACGACTATTCCTCTTGAGGGAAGTA
>NZ_FOCY01000008.1:11382-69389 GCF_900110235.1 Megamonas sp. Calf98-2
TGTTATTAGCACAAGGTAAATCTTCTTGGGGAACAACCTATAATGCAGGAAGTATTGGCGGGGAGGCAACTCATCAACTCACTGTGGGGGAATTGCCACAGCATACACATACTGCTTCTACAAATACTACAGGTTCACATGCCCACACATATAGGACATTTTATGGCACAACCGGATATGGACCAGATGGTTCTAGTGATAGAGAAAAAACTATAAATACTGGGTCTAGTGGTAATCATACTCATACTGTAACAATTAACAATACTGGCTCTAATCAGGCTCACAATAATTTACAACCATATATTGCAGTATACATCTGGAAACGTACAGCTTAACTTACTCTTTTCCACATATATACAGCTAAGTATGGTTGCATATTATTATGTGATTGGCTTGAGCCGGTGTTATTAATATTTATGGTATGACTATGATTTCCTGCGCTTAAAGTAGTTCCTTTATTTCTAGCATAATTTGTATCAAAATCGCTAGGAAAATTCATGTTTGTATTTCCATTTGGTCCATATAATTGAAATTGATGAGTATGATTTCCAGTTGTATTAGTGGACGCTGTGTGATTGTGAGCAGGTAATTCTCCCACAGTGAGTTGATGAGTTGCCTCCCCGCCAATACTTCCTGCATTATAGGTTGTTCCCCAAGAAGATTTACCTTGTGCTAATAACACACGACCTGCTGGCATTGCTTCCCATGTACCAAAGCCAAATAACGTAGCTGGATTAGTAGATACAGTAGACATGTAAATACTTCCAACTGGATATATTTTTTTCATTGTATCTAACATAGGTGCATACTTTGCTATAGCATTTCTAACAAATCCACAAGTAGCAAGTTGTGTATTATTTGTATCAACTCCAGGAGTTGGAGCTGTTGGTGTTCCACTAAATGCTGGGCTAGTTTTTGGTGCCTTATTATCATTTAATGATTTTAATGTTGTTGGAGAGTTTTCACCATAAGATGCAGTACCTTGTATATTTTTAAATTTTGTACAAAAAGAATTGAGTATTTCTGAAATATTTCCTACTGTTAAAATTTCAGCATTTGAATTTAATGTTAGATCTTCTGTTTTATAAAGATATCCTGTAATATCTTTACCATTTTTATCTTGGTTTGCCTTTGTTGCACTATCCGCATTACCCTGAAGATTACCTATAAATTTAGTAGCAGTAATATTATAACCACTAGCATTTAAATTTCCTGTAACTGTTCCACCATTTTTATCTAATTTCTTATCAAATAATGTCTTATGTGCTTCACTATTCTCATTATGATTACTAATTAATTCTTCTGTGTTTGTTTCTATTCCCATAAACTCATCATATAAATATTTAAATTTTAAATCGTTTAATCTTTGAAGAGAATCAAACGATTGATATGATGGTGGAACATTCCCTAAATATCCCCAACCTTTTAAATAATTATCATCTGTCCAATCAATTTGAGAACTTGCCCCAGAAGCAAATATTTTTTGAAAATCCAATTCACTCATACTACATATCCTTTCTTAATTAAGTTATTACTAAATATTTCAGACAATGGAGCTTGACCAAATCCTTTAGCAAATTTTTGATTATAAAATCCAAAAACATTATCTTTATCAAAGTGTGTCATACTTTGACAACTAACTCCAGCAGGTCTAACTATTAAATCTAAAGCATTTGCAAATAGAATTTCATTTTTTGTTAGTTTTCTACCAATACCAACAATAAATTTTGCATTATAAATGTCTTGTACTATAGCAATGTCCGTTTTAAAAATAAACTGTATAGATTTTATAGTGTCATTCATATAACATAAAGAATTATTTTTATTAACTTTAGCCCAAAGAATTAATCTATATTCTTCATCAGACAAAGATGTACTGGATAAATAAGGTTCGCTATATTCTCTAAAACGAGCTTGATTAAAACCAGTAGTATTAATTTGATTTTCAAATCCAAAAAAATTTATAGTAATAGCATTATTTATTAACCTGTTTCGGTCCACAATTTCTCCTATACCATCTAACTGTACACCTTCACCTGTATCTATCCATCGCTTTTCTTTTAAATTATTAAAAGTATCATCTAATAACTGTAATTCATCTGAAATTGCACAAAAAATTGCTTGTAAAACTTTCGTATTAGAAAATTGTACAAGCAAATGGTTCATCATACTTTCATATCTATTCATTTATAATCACCTCTATTTGAGAGATGTCAAATGTTGCATTCTCATGAGCAGAAATCACAATATTATTATTGTTATATTCCTTAGGTGTTTCTCCTGTAGTAGCTTTTATATCTATATATGCTATAGCATTAATATTATTATAAATAGCACCTATAAATTTTTGTAATATAATATCTTCTCCAATATTTATTTTACTTGCTTCTTGTAAAATAATTTCTTTAATTTCATTTGGAGTATTTTCTCCCCATGTTTGTTCAGTATTTTTGGTAATAGTAATTTTAAGCCATATCTTAACTTGCTTAGGTCTATTAAAACGTATAAGATGACTAATCCCTTGATTATCCAATACTGTTTTTTCTATATCACCAAAAGTATTTATTCCTGGAGCTTTATAATTATATATTTCTTTTGCAATATCATCTTCACTGCCACCTTCAACAATTATTTCTATACTATGTGGTGGTCTATTTTCACTATCTACCGTATCACTATCATTTTCATATGCCAAGCAAGCAGTTACTCCAGCTACATTACTATATATATTAGCTTGTATTGCCTCCAACATTACAGAAGCTTTACTATACACCGAAGATGACCAACGTTGCCTAAGTTCTACATCCGTTTCTGCGTCCCTTCCAACTATATTTTTTATATTACTTACGCTATTCCAACCTGTAATAAATGTATTTATATTTTTTACACTACCTAATGTAGGATTTATACTTCCATATATATCTGACACAAAATAAATAGGACTACTTACATTTTTTATTATTAAATTAGTATTAATACTGAATATCTTAGTTTTATCATTACTACTAATAGTAAGCAAATCATTACTTAAATTAAAATTTAAATTTTCTTTAGAAAATTGATTATATATATTTGTTAAAACATTTGATACATTATCAGATATTTTTGCAGTATAAGATTTTTGTTCTCCATCTATTGTTATAAAATAGGTTTTATCATTTTCTACATTATCTATAGTTAATTCAATTTTACTAGCATTATCTGAAGATATTTTACTTTCTTCTTTTATTGTATAAGTATTAGTATTTTCATCTTGAATTTGTAAATTAACAGGAAGCCTAGTATTATTCAGACCTGTACATTCGCAAATTATAATAGTTTGTTCAGCTTGTATAGGTCTAATAGCACTTAAAGCTGCTGCATTTGATAATGATATACCAGTTGCTGTATGTGGATACATAGCAAAATAAACATTTTCAGCTAATTCCCATAAATCCGCTAGTTCAAATGCATAAATCCCATGAATTTGACCAAATATAGAATTACTATCTGTTTGAATAGCTATTCCTAATTTATCTGCAACACGTTTATTTAAACTATCAATTATTTCTGGTAATCTTTTTCGTTTAAAACCTTCTTTTGTCAACCCATATTCAACTGTTGTTACCATATCCCAATATCACCTCATTTGTTATTAATCCATATTTTGTATTTATTTCATAGTTTATAGATAATTCTCTCCGTATCATTGAGAAATCTAAATTCATAGATGATATTTCCTTTACACCTTCAATATTCATTATCTTTTCAGAAAAAATTTGCTTTATGTGATTTTTATTTGGATTTTTAACTAAAATATATTCTAAATAAGGTATTCCTTGTCTAGTATCTAAAAACCATTCATTCAACCAAAAACGCAGAGTAATTAGCACTTGTTGGGCTATTCGCTCTGCGTTATCTATTAATATTAAATCATTATTTTTTATTACTAAATCATTATTAGCTGTATTTAAAGCTATATCATAAGCCAATAAATCACCTTCTTTTATTGTGCTTCTCCTGTACTACCACCACCATTTTCAACATTTCCATGCGTATGATGGAGAAGACTTATACCATTTACTATTAAATCGCCATCAGCAAATTTAAAATCAGTACCATTCAATATACCACTAAAACTATTTTCAGTTATCTGAATCATAGCTGGACCATTAAATAAACACACACTATTTGCATGTTTAATATTACTTTTTGTTGCATTTGTATATAATCCAGGTATACAAATTGCGTCATTTAATGAATGTTTTCTCAAATCATCAGAAGTATTACTATTATTTACAAAATCATCCAGTTGTTTTTCCGCAAAAATTATTAAACAGCCATCACCAGAAGATATAGGAAATGTAACTCCTGAATTACCTCCCATTCCTGTAGGAAATACTACCGGAACATTATAAATAATAGGATATGCAAACTCTCGATAATCTTCTGTTTTATAAGTTCCACTAGGTTGCACAATAGCTCTATTTATACTAGCGTCATATGAAATTATTTTTCCATTTAACGCAGTATGTATATTACTTATTTTCTCATCTACCCAATTATCTACTACATTACGAATTTCATTTGATGTTTGGCTCATATATAAGTCAACCTTTCAATCAAATCAATTTCACTATACCATTCATTAGAACTAATATCACCAGTATGACGAATAGCCTCTACTCTAAACCAACCTGTTATAAATTTACTTTCAACTTTTACAGCATCTCCAGGATTTATTGATGGTGATAATAAAGTTTTTATCTTCCAACCTGCTTGTTTTTCTGCACGGTCCTTATTCTCTTTTCTTTTTCTTTTGCGTTTTGGTGTTTCTTTATCAGTTTTATAATTAGATTTTACAATTCTTTCAGGGCTTCCAATTAGTCCACTATCCGCTGAAAAAACAATTCCTCTATTAGCAACTATTCCACCATCTAAAATTATTTGTAAAATATTATTTTGTATTGACCATGTACAGCCACTACCATAACATATTTCACTTAATGCTTCAGCACCTTTACCAATGAAAGAATATCCATTTTTAAAAGTACCAAAAGTCGCACCTTCTCCAAATACTATAGATAATCCCATATTTCTAGCAATAGCATTTATTATAGTATCACCAGGTGTATTAGGCGGAAAAGATATGCTCATAATGCTATCTCTAATGGCAACCTGTCCATCACTTAAATCAAATTTTGTAATTATATCTAATCCATTAATCTTAGAATATGCTTGTATTACATTTCCTATAAATAATTTTGTTACTCCACCATTGCCTTCATAACCTGCTAATATCTCACATTTTATATCAGGCTTTTCAATAGCTTTTCTTGTTGTATCACTTAAATTATAAATTTCTAAACTACTTTTATTCGTTTGTTTGGTTAAGTCTTTTTCTACAGTAAACTTAACTCTTAAGGTATTAGCAAATTCATAACCTATCTCAGGAAAAATAACTTTATACTGCCGTTTCCAAAAGCTCATTTACTTCCTCCTTAGGTATATAAATCAATATTGCACTATTATTAATAAAATCTTTTCTAGTTATCACTTGTTTATTATTATTTACTACAGCTATTAATTCACCTTTTGGCAAATCATGTCGTTTATATTGTGCTAATAAAGGAAAATTAGGAACAATTTTTATACTTCTTACTATATCAACATTATTACTATCTCTAATATCTATAGTCCAATCTTTACTGTTACCATTATATGCAAAATGTAATTTGTATACTTTATCATCTAAAGTAACTGTCTCCACAAAATCATTACTATCTGTAACAGAAATACTTACCACTATATCACTCCTTCTATAATAATGATGAAATTATTGTATTAATTGCTGTATTAACACTTACTTCTAAACCTGTTTGAATTTCTCCAGCAACACTATAATCAGCTTGTATAGTATTTACTTTTACTGTAGATGTATTTTGAATTGTTGTCATACCTGTACCTAAATTACTTTGTGTTGCTGTACCCCCATCTTTTTCAGTAGTACCTGCTTTGCCTTGAGCGTCATTATTAGCGTATTCTTCAGGAATATCTTCTGTTCTTTGTGTAACAATTTGTACATATTTAAATTCAAGTTCCATTTTATAACAAATACCATTTTTTACTGTTTTTGGTAATGGTGCTCGTACCATTACCATATTATTATAAATAGAATCTACAGTTTTTATAGTTATCGGTTCTCGATTTAAATATATTTTCATTAAAGAATTTGCTACATTTTGTAACCTATTATTATCAACAGTACCAAAACTAATTGGAGTAGGCGTAAATACTACCTGCATTTTTAAAGACATTGGTTTTCTTTGTACATGGTCAGCAATTATAGAACCATCTTCGACAGGGTTCTCTGTTACCTCACTATCAAAATTAGTTTCTGTTTCTAAAAGTACATCTACAGATAAATCTCCTATTTTAGCAGGTTCTGTTAATTTAGGCATAAGTGCAGGATATGTTTGTTGTTTATTCTTTTTTTCAGGCAATATACCTGGTATTTTTCCGATATACATAACAAAACCTCATTAATAGCCTGGATATAATGTTGGGAAATCTAATCCACTTACCATATTAACTGCCTCATCAGAATTTTTAACATTAAAGTTATTATTCATTGTGTATTCATAACTAGCAGAAGATACAGCATTACCTATACCATCTAAAACAGTATCTGCAAAACTTTGCAAACTATTTAATTTACTACTAGCCCATTCAATTTTATCTAATACCCAATTTTGAATAGCATTTGCTATCTGCTGCAATATACTTATTGCAAAAGAGCCTAAACCACTAAAGAAATTTCTAACTGAATTTATTGCATTTCCAAAAGCTGAAATAAATTGTCCAACTGCTATAAATGTTTCTGCAATGAAATTACCAAAAAACTGGGCTATGCTTGAGAAAAATAATGAAACTGCTTGTAAAGCATATATAAAAGCATTATATAAACTTTCTATAATTATGTTCTTAAGAATAATTAATTGTTCATAACACCATTGAATAGCCTGAATAACAAATCCAATAGCACCAGCTACTGCAATAAAACCACCATAAATATATGTTAGAATTATTACTCCAATATTAACAAGTAATTGAGCAAATTCCTGATTTTCTTCTATAAGATCTGCTATAAAATTTATTATTGAAGTAAAAATTTCTATTATAGACCCCAATATACTAGCTATAATAGCAAATCCTGTTGCAATAAGTGGTGCAATAGTTATAAAACTATTTTTTAGTAATGGTAATATATCTGAAGCTAATCTTGCTATTGCCTGCAAAAATGGCTCTATTGTTGGCAATAGTCCACTAAATATTTCTTGTAAAGCATTTTTAATTCCAAAAAATATATCATATATATCAAAATTATTTAATTCATTAGTGAATGGTTTAAAAGCTTCTACGATATCCATTACTATATCTTTTAAAGAAGAAAATCCTTCATATAGTGTAAATAAGATAGGATAGCTATCTTGAAATCTATCTAACCATTCCTGACTTCCATCATAATCATCCATTAAGGTAAACAAATCATTTACAATGTTAGAAATATACATAACATTATTAGACATAGATTTAGCAATAAAACTAAATACACCTGTTCCACGTTCTAATCGCTGTGTAAATCTATTCCAAAGATTTTCTATTTGTTGCAAAGACTGACCAATAGTCGTAGGCATTTTAGAAAATTCTTCATCCATTTTTGCACCAGCAGATAAGATAGCTCGCATTATATCTTCAGATTTTAGTTCACGCTCTGACCCCATTTCTTTTAATTCTCCAATATCTTTACCAAAGTATTCAGCAATTTTTTGCATTAGCGGTTGAGCATTTTCATTCAAAGAATTCAATTCATCTCCCATTAGAAAGCCACTACCTAGCGCTTGTCCTAATTGTAATATTGTAGATTGTGCTTCCGCTGTACTTGCTCCACCAATAGTTAAAGATTTAGATACAATATCTGTAGCACGCATAAAATCTTCTGTATTAAATCCATATTTTTTAGTGCCATTAGCAATTTTAAAATACAAATTTCCCATTTCTTTCATGCCTTGCCTATTTTGCTGTGATAACACATATAATCTATCTTCAATATTAAATCTTTCTTCATCTGTAGAAGTAATGGTTCTAAGTCTACCATCTAAATTCATCATCTCATCAGCAGATTTTTGTATTGCTTGTGTAAAAGCTATTATTCGGTCTATCGCAAAAGCAGCTATAATTGCTTGTCCAAGCATTCTTGCTCCATTTATCAAAGAATGCATACTACCTTGTAGACTTAAAATATTAGCTCTTGCTTGAGTTGTATCTGCATTTATTTTTAAATATTTACCATTAGAACCATGCCAACGCCCCAACTTATCTTGATATGCTCCCATTCTTCTAAGTTGTTCTGATGTATAAATGGCTTCTTTTCCTATTCCATTAATACTTATTCTGGTCTTATTTGCACTATTAGAAATTTTATTCCACGCATTACTACCTACATTAGCTATTTTCGATAATTTAGATTTTGTTTTATTTATACTATTATCTGCTTTATTTACACTATTTTTATCTAATTCATAAGCTATCTTAGCTATTAATTCTCGAACTACCATATTGTTTACCTCCTTTCTTTAATGATGGCATATTAGCATATTCAATATCTGACTTCATATCTAAAAAATGGTTAATTTCAACGATTTCAGCAAGACTTATTTTGCCATACTTTACATCTAAGAAATTAACCATTCCACTATCTATTGCTCTATAAATAAAAATTACATTTCCGAAGTATTCACTTGTTGTGCCAGGAATGATGGGAGTTTTATCTCTGCCAACGTTTTTTGGACACCAATCGGAACGCTGGAGAGCTGCGAAAAATCCAAATAATTTACCTTAAAAACTTTTATTGCTAAAACAATCATATCAATAATTCGACCTTCAAAAACTTCATTAATAGCTCCTTCATCAAGACGAATAAAATCTTTTTTCCCATTAGATTTTTCAATTTTTACTGCTACATATTTTTCATCTAATAATAATTTTAATGCTAATTCTAATTTATCACCGTCTATTGTATAAGCTAATTTTTCTAATCCATTACTTATAATTTGTAACATATCTCCTAAATTTTCAGTATCCATATCCCCATTATTTTCGGAAATACCTTTCAAGACGCCACCTAATGCAGGAGTAATAATTTTTTGTAACTCACCTAATACCCTAATAGCATAAAATGGTGGAAACTGTCTTACTGTAAATACATCATCACCAATTTTAACTTCTGTAAATTTACCACCAGTCCACATTATCAATCATTACCTCCAATCATTGGGTTTGCAACTTGTCCTGTATGAAATACCCATTCTTGAGCTTCAATTTTTCTACCTCTTTTATGTTCAGGAAAATTTGTAATCCATGCTTGATTGGCTTGAAATACTGTTGTTCCTGACAAATCTTTAATAGTTAATGGTAATATACCTCTGCCTGTAGAACGATCCAAATTATAAACGTTACTAAAATAATCATTTGTCTTAGATGTTGTAGCCAATGCAATGGTTACTTCATATGTTTGATTTGGGTCCATACTACGTCCAACACTGCCATCAGCACCGCTGTAAATTTGTGTTCCTTCTCCTAAAGGTTTAATTGTTACCATATCATCTTCTGCAAATCCGTCAACTTCTCTTGAACCATATACTATTACAAGCATTTTAGGATTATATGTTACTACTCCATCACTCAATTTATTTCACCTCTTATTGATTAGTTTTTTCAATTAAATTTTCATACGTAAGACTACCGCTTATATTTATAGCATGTATAGCACCAGCTAAACGTGCAGTAAATGTTACATCTTCTAATAATCTTTGTGCCTTAGTATTAGCAGAAATATTAGATGCTAATGGTACATTTATAACATACCCTTTATTTATATTTCCATCTTCGTCATATTCATCTGGAGTTATACCTCCTCGTTGCTGACCTAATTTTAAAGCTGAATTAATTTGTGCTTCAATTATTCCTATACCACCATCTGTAAATGGAATTTTATCTCTATTAATAAGCACATTAAAAACATTTACCATTATTTCTTCTTGTAACCAATCTCTAAAACGTATTACATCAATCCATTCGCCAGCAGATGTTTTCCCATTTTGAGTAATTGCTACATTTCTAAAATTTTCAAAAGTATTGCCATTTTTATTAGTGATAGCAAGATACTCTGTTTCTGTTAAATTATCTGCTATTACACCTGCTAATTTTTTATTCGCCCATGTTTCACCACCAGGATTAATAGCAAAACATCTAGCAAATAATGCACATTCTGGAAAATCATCATCATTTGTGTGATATAACCAAAATGTTCTGTAATAATTATTACTCTTTAATAAACTACCAATATCTGTATCTATTTCACTATCCGTAGCCTCTTTTTCATTAACAACACAGCCAAATAACTTAGTATGTGTTTCGGTCCATTGTGCCAAAGCCAAAATATCTGATTTTTCTCTGCTAACTAAAGCAATTCCATAAAAATCATTATCACTAGCTACTATAGCTGCCATTGTCTCCGATAAGGTTTCAGTTGCAAGTATTGGTTCACATGATAAATTAGAGGATAAACTTACTGTAAAGGCTGTTCCTTTCTCTTTAGTTTCTAATTTTAATTTTTCTGATTCAGCTGTAACTGTAATTTCTTCATGAGCATTCATTAAAGTTTGCAAACCTTCTATAATAGTTGTCGCACTAGCTTCACTTGAACTAGAATACTCATAATCTTGTTTTCCTTTTTTAGTTTCTAATGTAATTTTATATTTTGTATTATCTTTTACATCAGATACAGAAATATTGATTTCATCTACTTGTCTACGTCCTATTTTTACAATATTAGGTCGTGGTATTTGTGAAAAAGCGTCTGCTGCTGCCAAATATAATTTATCTGTTGCCTTAAAACCATCTTCAAGCATACTATCTACATTTGTATAAGTAGTTACACGGCTTAATGTATTTAAATGCTCTCCAACAATCAATAATGTACTAAATCCTTCTTTACTTATTCCTGTAGTATTAAGACTAATTTGCACATTAACAATTCTATCTAAATTAGCCATTATATTTCCTCCGTTATTATTTCTATTGGTAATTCTTTACCTGTATTACCTGTAATTTTAACATTTGCAATATATCCTACATCATCTAAATAAGTAGGAGTAAATCTTATTATTATGTCTACACTTGCTCTAGTAGTAAAGTGTGTATTATTCAATAAGGCAGATACATCCTGAACTGAATTATAGTCAACAATAGCTATATTAGCTTTAAATAACCTATTTATAACTGATTGTTTATTTAATTTATCAATCAGTTTATATAACATAGTACATGCATTTCTGTTATTATCAGCAAATACTTGTATCTCACATGTTAATAATTTATGTCCAATTATATTATTAACTCCTGGCTGATTAGTACGTTCAAAACTAGATTGTACCTCATCTTTTATAGAAGCATATCTTATATAAGCAAAAGTATCTTTGGGTTTAGGTGCATTCTGATAAGCATAAATCACTTTATTTTTTTGTAAATCCAACAATTCTGCCACTAAATCGTGAAATAATAAATTCTGTTCATCATTCATCTGTTATCTCCTGTGCATAAGCTTTATAATGATTTATTAAACCATTCTGATAAGCATGACAAGCAATAATCTTATATTTTTCTCCCATATATAAAAGCACGTCAGCATTTTGTTCTGACGTGCTTTTATCTGTTAATAACTTAGTATCTGTATAAATTTTTACAGCATTATTTGTATTAGTTCCTTCAGGAAATATTTTAGTATATTCATCTAAAGATATAGGCTGTACTGTAGCCAGTATTTTTAATGTGTTACTATCATTTGTAATATATTTACCACTGTCATCATAGTACCCTTCTTTTCTTAAAATAACCACAGACCTTCTAAACGACACATAATCACTCCAATTTATGTTTAATACTTGCTCTCATGCGTCCAGTATCAATTAATGGCTTATTATCACCTTTAGCTCGTACAGTAGCAGGTGAAAGAGGTGTAAAATTTCCATCTGTAATTTTTTCTTGTATCATGCCAGCAACTTTTAAACCAATTAAATTTAATGCTTGTTCTGGAGTTTGCTTACCTTCAATTATTTTTGCCCCTAACTGTCCTGATAAATTAGCTATTTGAGATGAGTTATCGTCTAATGTGCTACGAATAAATGAGCGTTGTGGTATATGTTCTGCTCCATATTCATGAATACTGCCAATATATGCCATTGTATTTTTCCCATCAGCACTCATATCACCTTCTTGAATACCCACTTTTAATACTTTTTTATCAAGTGTTTTCATATTTTTTATAATCTTTTCCCAACCTAAATCAATATCTTTTACATTCATGGTTTTTTCCTCATAATCCCTAGAGGTTTACACATTTTTTGTAAATCTAAATATCTAATACCATAATAGGTTTTATTTAAAATACTTTCATTTTCCATATTATTTTGAGCATATGTTCTAGATAAATCTCCTTCTTTTTCACTTATTACTTTACCTGCAATAATAGAACTATCTAAGGCTCCATTCTCATTATTAGCTATATTATCTAAAGTAATATAATGTGCAATAAAAAAAGCAAGTGCTTTCTCATAGAACTTGCCAAAATATTTTTCAGATACGAAATCTGAATATAGTTCAATATATTCTTTTATTTGTTCATCATCTATATCTATTTTAGGAGCAATTACTCGTATTTTATTTATTACTTTATTTATTAATTCCTCACTCATCATTTTTAGTGGCTTCCTTTATTTTTTTTTCAGCCAATTCATTAATTCTTTTTGATTGTTCGAGAGATTTTTTTTCATCCAAGATTAAAATTTTCCCATTTGCGATTTTATTTACCATTTCAGGATAATTTTTTTTTAGTTTTTCTAGCTGTACCTTTTCAATTTTTATAGGATATCCTGGTTTTAATTTTAATTCACCGATATTTAAAATTCTAGCTTCTGTGTTTTGCAAATACATAATCTTACACTCCTACCGCTTTAGTAAAACAATATGGTCTAAATACAGTAACACCAATAACTTCGGAATGACATGGTACTGTAAAAGCTAAATTTTTAGCTTGTATTGGCATTTGTTCAAATCTATTTGGTATTTCCAAACGTATATAGTCTGGGTCAAAATAACCCACAATCATAATATCTTTTGCCCCTGTACTATCAGCGTTCTTTAATTCTCCAATTTTTTCCCAACGTTTAATTTCCGGATGATTTTCTTTAAGCATTGCTAATACAGTTTTTGTAGTTTGTCCGTCTGCTGTAGTATAAAGAGTACTAGACAATGTAGTATATGCACTTGGTGGCAGCAATACTGTATTAGGTTGTTCTGTATCATCTGTATTATCTTGAATTGTATTAATAAACTCATTCATATCTCGAAATTGTTTTTCTGCTGTTTTTGAACTTAATGCTGTTCCTGAGGCTTCGCCATCATTTTTTAATGTATATTCAGATAAATTAGGATTATCTAAAAATCCAATGATACCATTATCTTTATCTCCAAACCATGCAATTTTATTAATTTTTACATCATTTGCTTTTCTAGCTGCACTTGCTTTCATTGTGCTAAGTGGAGTATTAGAAAATACTGCATGTTGTAAATCTCTAACAGAATACTGATATGCTATTCCTAATTGTTTTACTTTAACGCTAGTTTCTTCTACAAATATATCAGCAAGTGGTAAATCATCTGCTGGATTAGCAACTATTTTAGCCATACCAACCATATCATAAGTACGTTGTAATGCTGTAGTTGCACCTGCACTAACTTCTGTTTGCACTGGAAATACTGTAAATGCATTCAATTTTCCATGTGTTACTTCTAAAGTTTTAGCTCTAACTTGTGTAAGCATTCTAGCTGCAATAGCTGAATAATTAGCATCAAAATTTGGTATAGCATGTGATATTACATCTGAATCTAATCTCTCTACATTTAAAATATAATCTCTACTATTCATAATTTATCTCCTTATCCTATTGTATTAGTTCCTGTAATAGAGGCTGTACTTTCATCATCAAGATGAGCTGTACCTGTAATTGTTGTATTATTAATATTTAATTCCATAGATGTAATCTTCGCACCAGTATCTCCTTTTTCACCTTGTGGACCTTGTTCTCCAGTATCACCTTTTTCTCCTTTTTCTCCTTTTTCTCCTTGTTGAGAAAAAGTACTATTCATATTACTTAAACGTAATATAGCTAATCCGCCACTTTCAGCACCTTTTAAATATTTAGCATTAGTAACTGTTCCTGTCTTTCCCCATTTATAACTACTTGCCATAATACAAGCAACATCACCTGCGGTAACAGCTTCACCAACTTCAACATAAATATCACCCGTAGACATAATTGCTACACTATCACCTTTTTCATAATAAGGATTAGATGGTTCTTTATGATTATGAACAACTACTCCAATAACTTTACTTTCAGAACCACTATCTACTTTTTTTACTAAGTTTTCAGTTGTACCTAAAACTACAGCGTCTCCAGGATTTAATCCTTTTTCTTCTTCAACAGCATAGCTATCACAATTTCTAATAGCAGTATTAGCTATCATACCTGCAAAACCTTTATCTAGTTCTCTACTGTACCAACTCATTTTATTATTCTCCTTTATATGCATTTGCTTCTGCTTGTTTTAATTCTTCCATTTTCTTAATGTAATCAAAATCATCAAAATTCATTTTATTATCATTATCTCCATTAATAATTCTTCTTTTAGAAGCACTTGCACTATCTATATTAATTTGCTGTTCACTGCATACGTCAAACATACCATCAATATATTCTTCACTTTTATTATCAATATTAAAATCTCCATTAACTTTTTTTATTACAGCTATTTTAATATCTTTATTACTTAAGGTATCAATTTTATCTAAATTATATTGCTTAGCAATGTCAAGCATTTTAACACGTTCTTTTACTGCTTCATCAAAGTTAACACTTTTATTAGCTTTTTCATCTGCTAAATCTTTTTCTAATTTATCAACTTTTACTTTCATTGCGTCATATTTTCCTTGCAATGCGTCAAAATTAGCTTTTTCCTTTGTCTTATTTGCTTTCAATGTTTCAAGTTCAATTTTTACTTCTTCTGCACATTCATATTCTAAGCCATTATCAAGTCTAACTTTTGCCATATGTTTTTTATCCTCACTTTCAATTATTTGGTCACCATCCATATTAAGACGAGCATTGCCTGCTCTACCTTTTTGCACAACTGCAAGATGATTGTACCTAATATTTCTTTGTATTGCGTCATAATGTTTACCATCAGGCGTAATACCTGGTGTTTCATCCAAGTCTAATGTATAACCACAAGATAATTCTCTATGTGGTGTATCTAAATTATATAAAGTAATATCTGCTCTAATATTATCTCCATCTTGTTCACCACCAGAAATTACAGTACCTAAAATCGGTATACTTTTTGAATTCTTATTATTAACCATAGCCACATGACCTAGTGTTATAGGCTTTCCTTTAATACTAGCTAAACTATCAGCATTAAAAGCTTCCTCAGGTGGTCTATATTCAATTCTTTCTGAACCATCTGCATTCTGATAGCGAAGAATACCTGTTCTGCCGATTATTGGTTTGTCAATAATAAATCCTTCATCTGTTTTTGTAGCTTTAAAAGTAAATCTATCATATCTTTGCATATTTTCACCTCCTTCCTAAGTAATAGCAACACCATTTATATTATTTAAATCTATAACTGGAATAGCCACACAACGACAGCGAATAGCCATTCCTGGATGTCCATCTATAGGTGGCTTATCCCATCTATATTTTTTCCCATTTCTAGCTTTATGCATTGGTCTAACTCTACTATCTCCAGCAGTACGCCAAATATATTCTTTTATACCAGCTTTAACTTGTCGCATTCTAGTGATTTGACCATTTAATTTCCCTATTTGGTCAACAGCTATTAATATTGCTCGCTTTTCTGTTGTTCCAGTTATCTTTTTTATGCTATTAGCTAAATTTTTTGTTAACATACCATTTTGTATAGCTTCTAATATTATTTGCTTTACTTTATCAAAAAATTGTGTTTCAACCGAAGTTATTAAATTTACATTGTCATCAACCCATAAATTCATCAATTCTTGTAAATTAGGTTCTCCTGTAAAAATATCTACACCTATTTTAGATTTAAACGATTTATCTAATTCATTTTTAGTAAACCTACTTATATTTAAAAACATCTGTTCTATTTTTCTAGTTATAAAATCTTTTGCTATTAAAACATAATAATTTTGTTTTATTTTATCCATCACATCCTTAAATGTATCGCTCAAACCATCTAAACGATTTTGATTTATAAATGTTTTAATATTATCAAGCTCTAATACAACAGATTTTTTTAATATTTTTACTAAATTAACCAGTTGCTTTTTATATTCTCTTTCGTATTGATACGGATATCTACATTCATATTGCCTTTTATTCAATAACATCACGTCCTACATTATCTAGTGTTCGGTCCAATTTAAAACCTTGTTCTTCTAAATAATTTCGCAACTCAACATTATCTAAACCACCTATATTAACAAGTGAAGTTAATGCAGAAATATTTTTTTCTTTTGTTTCAGCTTTCATTTTATCTGTTTCAGCTTGCTCTTTTTCTGTTGGAATTGATAATGGATTAAATTTTAAAGACCAAGTATCCGGTAACTTTATTTGATAGTCTTTGCATTTAGATAAAAAATATATAAATTTACTAAGTTGAGGTTTTAAATCTCTACGTTGTAATTTTTGAACCATAGAATAATATTGTTCAAAATCACTATCTCCTGTAGCATTTTGACCACCTGGAGAACGACCAAACAAAATCGTTACAGGTATTTCACTTACAGCAGATAACATAGTTTGCGTTTTATCTAAAATATCTTTTACTCCACTTAAACTAATGCTTTTTATATCATAATCATCATCTTTATCTATAGCTAAGGTGTTTAAGATATTTCTGACCATATCTATATTTTGTAAATAAGTTCGTACTTCATCTTCTCCACCCTCTATAGATAACTTATTTAGTAATCCAGCTATTTTTAAAATGCCTTGTGCCATACGTTCCATAATATCAATAGCAAATTTATTACCTAAGTCATACTTTAGAATTAAAGTATCATAGATATTTTCTAATACCATACCGCCCCAACCATTACGTTCATTTCTCAAAATGTTAGGTACAGTTAATCCATTAAATATAATTAATCTAGAATAATGTATTTCAAAGTAAGCTCCTGTTGCTTCATCACTTATCAAATAGGTTTCAGTCTTTTTATAATTAGTACTATTAAAATCTTCATTCTGTTTTAATGGAATAACTTCTTTTGCGGAGTAAACTCGTATTTCTTCAAATCCATAAATATTATTTTCATCTAGTGGTTTTGTCAGATCTTCAGATAAATCTTTAAATACTGGAAAAATAACTGCACCACCATAACATCTATGCCAATATAAAGCAGTTGCGAATTTTTCTTCACAAGCTAAATCTTCATATAAAGAAAGGATTTTGCTTTCAGCTTCTGATACATCTATATCATCAGAAGTCTTTATACAAAATCCTGCTCTAAGTGCCTCATCTGCTGGGGCTGTAATTATCTTTCTAAATATGCCATTTTCTATAAACAAATTTTCCGACATATTATAAGTTATAAATATTTTTCTTATAATGCCAGTATATCTACTAGGGTCATAACGTATCGTTCCAACTCCATTTACTATATTAATCATGCTATCTAGCCTTTTTATTTTTATCACCTACCTTAAAATACACTAAGATTTCTAACTTTAGTTAAATAATTAAATGCGTCTGAACTAGCGTCAACTAAATCATCATGAATACCATCAGGAAATGCACATAGTTCGTTTAAATACATTTTATTCCAATCTCCTCGCAACAAAAAAATATTTCCTTGTTGCCATTGTGCTGCAAATGGTTCTGCTCTATTAATCTTACTACCATTTATTCTTTCAATTTGAACATTAAACCCTGCAAGAAATCTAACATAGGAATGAGCCTGTTCTTTTCCTGCTTGACCTGGGTCTTGAGGAATATGAATATTATTACATCTATAATTTATTTTATCTTGCATAGCTATACGTCTAACAGCTTGCCTTACTCCATTTGCATTCAAACAACCAGTAAAGACATCTAAAATAATAAATTGCCCATTTTTTAAACGTGCCATCAAAACACCAGCCGTTTTATCTGGGCTTCTATTTGTTGGAGTTTCTTCTGTAGCTGCTAAATCCCACGCTCTACAAATAGCTACTATTTTATCTGGTATATTATTTACAACAGATATCTGATTATGTTTAAAATATAATCCACTTGCTGGTCTAATTTTCCAGTTTCCATTTAATAATTGTTCTTTAGTAACTGTATCTTGAGCTTTTAAATTCGCTAAATATCCTTTGTCATTTTCTAATAAAATCTTATTATCATATATTGATGAAGGAATAAATGTAAAGCTTTTTGGCTCAATATTATATTTTTCCAACAACTCATCTGAATCATCAGACCATATTGGTTCATCATTTACAATTACAAAATAACGTATTTTACCACCACGAGATTGAATAGCATATCCTGTATCTTGGTCTATATACCATTTAATAAAATCTGCTACCCAACTATCAGGGTCAGGATTACAAGTAGCCCTTATATATGGTTTTATTCCCGCAATAGCTGAACGATTACGAGTAAGCATATAAGTAAATTGTTTCCAGCTAAAATGTGTAAGTTCTTCAAATTCAATCAAAGGAATTTGTGCCCCTTGATAATCATAAACAGTTTTGTCGTACTGAAGATGGTTCATTACAATTTTAGCACCGCTAGGAAATCTAAAATATCTATTAGGACTTCGTATATCTTTTGCTCCTAATGCTGTATACATCTCAAGAGCTGTATCCCATAGACCACCAGGAGTGGTAATTTGAGGAGATGTTCGTCTAAATATGATACAAGAAAAATTCTTATTATTTATGTGTCTTAATGGCTCTATTAGTGCAGCATAAGTTTTACCACCACCAGCAGCTCCACCATAAAAAACTATATCTGCTTTGCTAGATAAAAATTGTTCTTGTTTCCCTTTTTGTGGTTTTATAATCATTTTTAGTCCCTGCCATTATCTGGTATATATATTTGAATGGTATTTATAGGATTAGTTTCTTCATCAACCTTATTATCTTGATTTGAATTTATAAATGTAGCTTCTCCACGGCTTAAACGTTCTATTTTAACCGCAGTATCAAATAGACGAATAATTTCACTTGCATTTAGTTTAGATACATCTATTTTCTTTAATGCTTCTACTGCCTTTGCTTGCATAGACATTGCTATCGCAATATGACGTTTAGCCATCTTCTTACGTTCTTTTACAGCGGTTTTATATTCTATCTCCTGCAACGATTTATCCCATGCTATACAACGTTCTTGCCAATTATATTTTTGCTTCCAATTGACAAGTAATTGTCTACTTTTTGACAACCTTTTAGCAAGCGAAGTTACATTTCTATCTTCCATTTCTAAATAGGCTTTAAATGCAGAAAAAGCCTTTTCAGTTTCACCATCTTGTCTTTCCCATGGTCTTAAATTTTCATTTCCCATCACTCTCCCTCCAAATAAAAAAAGTAGGTTTCTAAACCTACCTATCTAATAAAACCTGCAAATGTTATTTTTTTTGGTTTAATATTGTATTTTTTAGCTATTTCTATGCTCTTATTATTAAATAATTTTATATATGGTTCAATATCTGTTTTTGCTTCTGCTCTTGTAATCAAACCTTTTTTGTATGCACATTTAGCTTCAAATGCTCTTTGTTTCATTATTTCTAACATATCATCATCTCCTTGTGCTTGATATGTTAAGGTAAGTAATATTAAATGTCCAGCTCTTCATTGGATATTTCTAGAATATCTATATCACCATATAAATCTCTTATTTTCTTCTGGTCACCTTTATAAAAAACCAGTACGTTTTGATGTGTTTTTCCAACTTTTCTACTTATCGAAAAACCTCTCCCCATTCTAATTGGTAGAGAACCTAGTGTTGTTAATAAAATTATTTCATTATATAATTCCATTCCTGCATTATTAAATGCAGCTATCGTTTCTGATACAAAGTTTCTATACATGCCAGTTTTTCTGTTTCTAATATCTCCAACAACAAAACAAGCAAAACGATTATCTTTGAGCATACTCACACTATCAAATATTATTTTTCTATACATAGATAAAAAATCTTCATAAGTTTGATTACTTAAATCTTCTTTATCATCGCTATATATTTCTAAGTCATAATAAGGCGGGCAACTAAATATAAAATCATATTCGCCTTTTGCAAGTTTAGCTATATTTAAACTATTTCCACATATCCATTTAGGTTTTATATCATCTTTGGATAATAATTCATCACCTTGATTTATATTAGCTTCTATCTGTTCTTTTCGTAAATCAACTCCTGTATATTGCCTGTTCAATTTTGAAGCAATAATACCTCTTACACTACCACCTGCAAATGGGTCTAAAATCTTTGCTTTATCAAAACTAAACCAATAATACATTAACTCACATAAGACAGGGTCAAATACACTCAACATTCCACCAGTATTAGTAACTTTCAATAAACTATCTTCTTTCATGTACTTATGCAAATAATCATCTGTAAACTCTGCAACTGATAATTTACGACCTATTTCCTTCTCACATTTCTCTTTATATTCATAAAATCTAGGTACTGAACCTGCTGCACTACCTGTAGTTTTAATATTTTCTCTTGATAAATCAGATTTAATTCCATACTTAAACCATGCTCTTTTTCTTTCTTGCCATTGTGCACATCTTGTATTTAATACAGATGTTGGTGTAAATAAAAATTTTTCACTTAATGAAACTTTTTCTACTTCTGAATCACATACTATATCTTCATCTAAATCCTCAACAATATCATTTAATTCTGACATATCAAAATCAAAAACACTCATATTGATACTAGCAATATTAGCTAATTCTTCTTCTAATTTCTCATAATCCCAACTAGAAAATTCACTTACTTTATTATCTGCTAATCTAAAGGCTTTTATTTGTTCTTCCGTTAAATCTGAAGCTATAATACACGGTACTTTATCCATGCCCAATTGTTTAGCAGCTTTTAATCTCGTATGACCAGCAACAATTACATTACTACTATCTATTATTATTGGAACTTTAAATCCAAATTGTTTAATACTGTTTGCTACTGGTTCAACAGCCTCATCATTTAGCCTAGGATTATTTTCATATGGGACTATTTTATCTGTTGGTTTATAAATAATCTTAATGTCCATAACTATACTTCCTTTCTTATTTTTAGGCATAAAAAAAGCACCTAAATAGGTGCTTTAAATATGTTTATATGTTATAATATTTCTCGTTGCCCTTCCTATACTGGTAGCAGTTAGGAGGTGTTCATATGTTTCGTTTCACTATGTTTTTAGAAGCTGTCATGGCAAGTATAGTTGCCTACTATATTTGCAAAGGGTTAGATAAGCTTCTTTCGGTTTTATGTGGCAACTAGCCTAGCTTCAGCGTTAGCTATATAACGCAAGAAACCCCATGAAGTTCGCACCTTCATGGGGTTTTGCTGTTCATATGAACTATTTCACTATGTTTTGCCTATATTTAGTATAGCATATTACATAGATTTTGCAACATGAAGGTTATTATTCTAATATAAATTATAAAAATACATATTATTATTAAAATATATGGGTATATACCAATATTTATACAAAATAAACTTATAAAATATAAAACCGCTGGTATTTTTTACCAACGGTTTATCTTTTTTGTTTGCAATTATAATATACCATAAATCTAAAACCATTATCAACCATTATTAACCACGATCGACCACGATTAACCATTATTGACCACACTCTTTTTATTCAATGCTTTTTCTACAACTTCCAAAGCCCTAGGATGCATAGTTTGAACTATATAATTATATGAGTAGTTAAGCATACTATATATTTCATCAAAAGACTTAAAGTTCAAATATCTTAATATGAGCAAACGTCTAAGAATTTCATCTTCTGGTTTAAAACTCAAGCCCAATATAAAATTACTTATCTCAAACTGTTTGCTTTGATACTCTTGTTTCATTGCTTCAATTTTTTCTTCTTGTTCTATTAATTTTGCTACATATCCACTAACATCATTTATACCACTATGACCGATATTTTCTTTATAAGAAGTTGTCATCTTGCTTGGTGAGGCTTGTAATTGTTCTAAAATATAATTACATTGAATAATTTTTTCATTGGCTGTATAAGCTTGTTGTAGATATTCTTTAGCCTTATTAACTTTTATTCTGCTTATCTTTCTCATCAATCAATACCTCCATCTATATAAACACTAAAAGGATAGCTTTATTTTAGCTATCCTAATTAGTGGATTTATCCTATTAAAAATATTGTAGTTGCTATTAAGCACAATATAATACTTGTAATTTTGATTATAGGAATATTTCTTTTATAAAATTCTTGTTCTGTCTTTAATGGTATTCTTACCAACTTAGGTCCATTATTATTCATATTTTCCTACCTTCATTACTTTTTTATTATCTGTTTCCATATCCCAGAAATCAATTCTTAGAATTTTTATATGCAAACGTTTCATCAGTTCTGCATTAGCTCGTCTAAAAGCCCTACGACAAAAAGCATAAAAGAAGTTTTCTCGGCTTCTTTTTTCAACAGCTCTTTTATATGTTGTATCTGCATATTGTCCATCATTTGTAAGAGGATTTATCCCTTCCTTTCTCATTCACTCACCAGCCTTTATATTTTTTACTACCTTCTTAGAAAATTCTTTTGCAAATCTATGTTTTAATGTACAGTTATTTTTATTACATGGTTTCTTATTAATCCAACACATATATCCCATGTCTGCCTCATAGTATCGTTGTTCACATTGCATAGTTGTTCACACTCTCTATATTTTTTTACACTTATAAACTTTCTAAATCACCGTGTAATTCTTTCATTTCTTGATAATATTTAAATTTATGTTGTTCATATATTTTTTCAAATAAATCTTCATTATCAAATATGTTCCCAATTATTTTTATTTCATTATAAAAAAATTCAACTGATAATATTGCTCCGGTATTATAACCAAATACAAATTGATTATCTTCAAAAACAGCAACAGCACGAGAAGGTTCGTCCCATTCTGGTTTAACTTCTTCCACAATATCTCCTTCAAAAATCTCATTTCCGTTTACATCTTTAAGCCATATTGCTTGCCCCACTGTTTCTGGATTAACTTCATGCATTACTATTGGTCCGGCATTTTCTCCATCAAATATATAATGTCTTATTTTTTCATCTTTCGTATTTTTAAATAAAACTTTTCTAACATATCCACCATAACACCATTTATTTGTATTTATATCTTTACCTCTAAATAATATTTCCCTCATCATTTATACCTCTATAAAATTAATATTAGGATACATATCCAGGAGCATTTTCTTTTTTATTTTGTACGCTTCTGTTTTTACACCTTTAACATCAATTATTTCTCTATGTCCATCAGCATACTCAACTTCAAAATCAGCTACATAACGTATACCTTTTGTACGCTCCCCATTTTCTAATGTAAATCCTCTTAAAATCAAAAATTCTGGCTGTAACTTTATCCAATTTATTTCTCCATTAATACGTTTAGCTTTTAATTTTAAATAGTATTCTGCTTCTTTCTTACTATCAAATTTTAAATTGCCTATTATTGTTTTTTTTGCATTATATTTTGGTCTATTTTGCATTATTTTTAACTCCATAAATATTTAATATTTCTGTTATATGTTTTGTTGCTTTTTCCTTAGTTTTAAAACAATTACCTGTTATAAAAAAAGCATAATCAGTTGTTGTTTCATCCCATTTATCTTCTATAACATCACCTGAAATACCAACATAATAATATGTTTCCTGTTCTTTTGGTTTCCAACAAATTTTTTTCTTTACAGTATTTTCAACTTCTTTTTTTATCCTATTAAATTCCTTTTCTATTTCCTTATACTTTTTTCTGCTTTCCAACAATACTTTACGTTCACCTTTATCTAAAGTATAAGTAGTAGCATATATCTTATACTCATCTTTTAAAAAGAATGGATTAGGCTCTAATATTTCTAAAAAAACAATATCCTCTTTTTTTATTATCCCAGCATTTCCACTTATAAATTCACTCATTATTATTCCTCATCTTTTTAAAACTAATTACTACACAAAAACCATTTTCTTTATCTTTAGCAATCATTGTATTTTTACTAAGAAAATCAACTACATCTGGATTATTTTTTCCATATTGCAATAATAACTTCATTGCAATGTCTATATATTCAAGCTTATCTTTTATTGACTCTAAATCTTCCATAGAAATTTGCTCCTAATTTGTTGATATCATGAAATAATCAAATCCACCTGTAATTTTCCCACCATGTGATTTAACTATTTTAGGTTCGTTTATATCTTCTTTAATCTCACCTATAGATTTAAGATAATCAGCATATTTATATAGTCCTTCTAAGTTGTTAGTATCATAAAAACTTGCTACTAAACCATATTTATTTTTTAATCCTGTTTCTGCCATTAAACGATTAATGTCATTTCTACGTTTTTCCCTCTTAGCTTTATTTTCCGCTTCTATCCTTTTTTGCTCTGCTTCTATTTTTTTCTGTTCTTTTTTTGCTATTTTATTTTCATTTTTAATGCTATTGAAATGCCATAACTCTTTATGTGTTTGATAATATCCCTTAAACCTGCATTTTTGTGAACAATATCTTGCTTTACCTGTTTTACTCTCAAACTCTTTACCACAGATACATATCTTTTTCATAGTTATACCACCTGTGCTAATCTTATACGATAATTTTCTGCACCTTTCATTCCAACAGATATTGTCATTTCTGCAATTCTACTCATTATTCGTTCTCCAAATAATTCAAATAGTTCTTGCATATTGTAATTAGTTGTTATTATCGTTGTAAGATTATTTTCATATCTAGTGTTTATTAACAAAAATAAATTTTCACGTTCCCAACTACCCACCATTTTTAAATTTCCGTTGCTATCTCTATCTTTTTCTGCTCCAAAATCATCAAGAATTAATACATCAACTTGTTTAGCTTTATTTACTAATTCCGTTGCTATTAAAGCTTTTTCTTTGTCATTAAAGCCTTGTTTTATACAATCAAATAAATTTGCTGTAACAATCATCATGCTTGGTATATTTTGTTTTAATAAATTATTTAATATAGCTGCTGCAAGATGTGTTTTACCACACCCATATCTACCGTGTAACCTCAATCCCCTACATTTAGGAATATAATTCGTACAGAAATCTAAACAATCATTATAAGCATTCTCTGTTGCTGGCAATATTTTAAAATTATTAAAGGTCTTACCTTCAAAAAGTTTCCCCACATTGCTTTGCTCCATAAGCCTATTTATTTTTTCTTGCTGTTTATAATTTTTCCAGCGTTCACAATTACTGTAGCTTATAAAATATTTACCAGCTTGTTCATCTACTTTTACATAAAAACAATTTTTGCAATCAATACCATGCTTATTACAAATCTTACATTTTTCTTGTCTATACATAGCATCAACTAATGCCATTTCATTTTTAGAAAACTCACATGGTATATATTTTATTCCTAGTTCTTTACATACCAATTTCCCATCAATCAAGCTCTGCCCAATTGATATCTGTTCCTGTCTTTCTTTGAGCCTGCGTTGCAGTTCTTGATAGGTTGCTAGATTGTAATTGTCCATTAGATTCACCACCTGCTATTTTCAAATTTGCCCAACCTCTTAATATTCCACCTACATACTTAACAAAGTATATTCCTTGCAATTTTCTAGAGCTTTGCAATGCCTTTTTTAAAGCTTGTATAGTTTGTTCTGCTCCATAAACTTGTGCATATTCTCTAAGACAGGCTATTTCATTAGCTCCTGGTGTTCCTCCTAGATTAGAGCAGATTCGATTTTGATAGAAAATAAGTACTTGACTTTCTGCTGGAGAAATGTTATCATCACGCGCGTTATTATATATATATATATTATTCTCTATATCTCTATTACTCTTATTAGGGTTTTGTTTTAGGTTTGGTATTGGGTTTGTATTTAGGTTTTGAGTTAGGTTTGATTTTAGGTTTGTATTTTCTGTTATGAGGTCGTAAGAGTTCGCATTATTATTGAGTTCTTGGGTTTCATTTAGGTTTTGTTTTAGGTTTGTATTTGGGTTTGGTTTTGGGTTTTGGATTAGGTTTTGATTTAGGTTTGGTGTTGCATTTTCAACATAATTTTTTATTAGAACATATGTTGAACTTTTACCTCTTGTTTTACTAGGAACATATTTTATTAATCCTGCTTCAATAAGTTTTTTTCGGCTATCATTTAACTGACTATAATTTTTTAATTTAGCTTCTATCATCAACGTATTATTATCTATATTAAATTCTTTAGGTCGCCTAAGATAATTCCACTTATCCCATAATACCCAATATAAAACCTGCGTATCATTATTTAATTTCTTTGCATAATTAGAACGAAAAGAAATTATTAAAGATAAAGGTTTTAATTCCATATTTTTTACCTCGTGGATAGGTGCTTGTCTTTATGGCAAGCACCTTTTCCTATTTATTGTGCCACTGTTGGCATTTGTACAACATTATTTTGTTTTGGTACATCAACTACAGATACATCATCAGTTATTGTTTCAGCTTCAGTATCTTCTCCAAATAAGGAAATTTGATTTCTCTTACCATCTAAATACTTGCGTGCTTCTTGTTCAAATGCCCAAAGAGCGTCAACCGCTTCTTGATTAAAGAACCCAGCTTGACTTGCTTCTACCTCATCAGAAGGACATTTCATAAGAGGTGTATTTACTACTATCTCTCTATCAGCAGAAGGCACATAAAACATGCTAGAAATAACTGCTGACATTGTTTTATCTTCTGCATACTTGAAACTTACTGCATAAGGTTTTATACGTTTTATAAGTAATGCTCCTAATCCTAAAATATTTAATGTTGGTTTAGTTAAATTTTTTAATGCTGTAAAAAATTCTGGTGCAGGTTCATCATTAAATATAGATGTATGATATGATGGCTTTTTATTTTCATTTGTCCTCATATATTCAATAGTTAATTTACCTGAACTTTCCTGATATTTAATCTTATTAATAGTTACATTACTCATTTTTTTCTTACCTCCATATTTTTTTTAGTTAAATTATATTTTTTAGCAATTTCTTTAGTTAATTTAACGGACTCTACATGATATTTAGCATTAAAAGTATCACTACCTAATGTATGCCATTCTGTATGGTGTTTTCTACATAACGGCAATACAGGAATACCAATTTGAAATACCTCTGTTCTATCCCTACCCATACCAATAGCTGTTACATGATGTAATTCCGCTTTAATGCCACATATACAGCACTTTTTATGAAGTAAACACATATAGATATATTTATTAATATCCTCACATAATTCACTTAATGGCTGTTTAGTAGGGATATCGTATTCTATAATGAAATCTATTAAGTAAGTAATAAATTCCTTTGCAGTGGTCATATCGCAATTTGACAGCGAGAATATTTCTTTATTTAACGATTGCATTCGTTTTACTACAAATTCAGTTTTCATCAATCTTTTTACATATTCGGGAAGATATCCGCTCCACTCTGATATATCGTTCATTAATGCGTAAGCTTTTTTTCTTTGCTCACTACTTATATATCTACCGTCATTAAGTCCAATATCTACCATGCTATACTTACGCAAACAAGCTCTATCTATATTGGTGTAAGGGGCTTTTATCAATAGCCCCTCTGGTGTGATATCTATGATTTTCCCATGTATTATTTCCATAATTAATACCTACTTTTCCATTTATCCTTATATACTTGCATTAAATTCATGTTATTAAGATACTCAAAAAAGTTTTGTATTATAGGATAAATTGAAGGCGTTTCCTCTCTTGTATATTTTTCAGTCCAAACGCATTTACCATTACTTACTAAATAAATAAACTCTTTTGCTTCTGGTATTAATTCAAGATACATTGGGTGCTGTGGACTATCTATAAACTTACCAACGCTATATTTTTGTGTGTATTTAATATCGTAGATAACACCAGCTTTTAAAGCGTCTAGCCTTCCATATAGAACTAAATCTAAACCATTAATATTTATATTTTTACTAGCTACATATTGGAAGCTTCCACCTTGTATATAGTCTGCAATATTTATAGCAGCAGTTATTTCATCAGTAGATATATCAATAATATTTTTAGGATTAGTATACTCATATACTAATTTCTCAAAATCTATTCCACGTTGCATTGCTTCGCTTGGTGGACTATATATTTTATTAAGTGTATCGAGGAAGCTTTGGTGAGCTTCCTCTGCATAATCATCAATACAATTAAACTGATATAAATAAGAACTAAGCAGACTTTGTGTCATCAGATACTTCATCTGTAAATTCTCCCTTCAATTTGTTCCATTTAAAGCCTAATTCTTTTGTTTTATCAAACAATATAGATTTACTTTCCTTCTCACTAGTCAATATATGTTTTTGATTATTTATTAAATCTAAAACTTCCATTGCTTCACTTGGTGTTGTTATTGCTTCTGTTGCTTCTTTTATAGTATCAATTATTTTTTTATATGCTTTTTTCTCTTTTTCAGCTTCTTTAGCTTCAGCTTTTATATTTTCATTTATTTGATGAAATAAGTTTGTTAAAAATCCGTTTTGATTTCCGTTTAACTCTGGTATTGTAAGCACACCATGTATACCATGTGTTCCTTTAGCATAATAACGTTCACAATTAGTAAAACCTATCGTTCTAACATTATTTTGCATTTCCATAAACCCGCCCAAATCCATTGGTTGCCATACATTATCCTTTGTTTGTCCTTCTACTAAAATTCTAAGACGTGTATTATCTCCGTCTTTTTCCTCTTTAGCATGGAATACTATTACCACATGTTTATTTAATTGGTAATAACAATAATCTACAAATCTTGCAAATTCACGTCCTACTGCTCCATATCCCTTTAAACTAAGTGAACCGTCCCTTTGACCATTTTTAGCATTTTGTTTTATTACATATGCAGACATCAATTTAATAAGTTGTCCGCCTGTATCTATTACAAGAGTTTCATAATCATTTAAATTAAATGGTACTAAGTCCTCTAAAAGTTCTTCATAGGTATTTGGTTGAATAAAATCTGTTCTATATCTTGCTTCTACCCTGTCAGTCCCTCTATCAACATCAATTAGTAAGGGCTTAGGTGCAGATAAAGCAAGAGTCGTCTTGCCTATACCTGGATACCCTGCAATTAATAATCTAATTTTTTTATCAGTATTTATAATTTCACTTGCTTTTTTAATCATTTTTATTCCACCTTTACAAAATATGACAATTTATTTACTAAATCATTTCTTTTATATAAGAAGCTTATATAGTTTTTAGTATTTATTCTTTGTCTACTAGCCATTGTGATATTAGCAATGCAATCATACTCACCAATAGCAAAAAAGTTTTTAGTTTTTATATAAAATCTTAAACCTGTTAATGATTCTCTAATATTTACTAATCTTACATATTTAATATTTAACTTAATACTTTTTAGAATTTCTAAAAATTTTTGTTTAACTTCTTCAGAAGTAAAATTATTAATTTTAGGAAATACAATTTTTTTGACCATTTTTCTTTCCTCTGTTATACTTAAATTACAAATATTTTTTTATGTGGTTGCTTGTTTGACCTGTTGTCTTTCAAGCAACTTTTTTTATAAAATAATCACCTTTTAATAAATCTTTATAAGGATTTATATAATCACCTGCAATATCTTTTAAATATCCATCTTCATAATCTACTAAAACTAAGTCCTCATAATCATCATTACGTAATATTACCTCTTTACCTTGTTTACAAAACGAAATTGCTTCTTTTATTGTTAATCTATCCATTGTATACACCTCTTAAAATGGAAATACTTCTCCATTAGCTTTATAATGCCAATCTTTGCTATAACCTTCTTTTAGTAATAAACTATTTATTTCTAATAAGTTTTTAAGAACATCTTTGGCTTTACATGGAAATAAATTTGTTTTCTTGCCTCGATTATTTTTTACAGTACGTATTCTCATTTTTTTCTTCTCCTTTTTATTCTTTGAATAAATGCATAACATTGACGGTCATCAGCACATACTGGAACAGCAAGACCGCATATTAAATGCAATATATGCACCTGCCCTTTATTCAATTTTTTACCGCACCGCCAACATTTCATACTAAATCACCTTTAATTTTGGTTTTTCTTGAACAAATGCTAATACACTGCTAAATTTGTATCGCACCATTTTGCCTTCTCTTATTTCTTCAAATACCCCACGATATCCAAGCTCTCTAACCATACTAGGTTTTAAACCTGTAAATTCTTCAATTTGTTTTGCAGTAGATATACCAGCAGGTGAACAATACTTGCTATAATCATCTTTACCAGATACAATAGCTTCTAATTCTGCAATACGTTTATCTTTTGCTCTTATTTGAGCAAATAACGCTTCAATAGCACTAACACCTTTATCTTTTAAATCTTTGCTATCTAATCCAGCTATAATTTTTTCATTGTCCATATATTCTCACCTCTCTTTCATTGGTGCGTACCAAGCACCATAGCAGAACCACTTGCAAACCTCCCTGCCGATTAAAATTTGTTAAGAAGATTGTCGTTATAAGATTTGCTCTTTAGATTATTTTTGTTATGTTGATAACTCTGCTATGGCTTGCTACGCACCAATATATTTGTTATAATTTAATTACAAAGTTTTATCTGTTAGCTGGACTGTTTATTTAACGGTTCAGCTTTTTTGTTTGGTAAAAATCTTAATAATAAAATATCTTTTGATAAAAGCCGAAGTTTACTTATTATTTTGTTATACTTCGGTTTTTCTTCTATACTAATTTCACCATCAAGACCGATTGTCATTAATTCATGTAAACAATCATTTGAAATTTTTAAATTCACAGCTAAACTCAATATTTTTTCGGAAAGATTATTGCCCCATATATTTGGTAATTCATTTCCACATTTACTATTTTTTAACCATAAATACTTAATTACAGGTGTTTTATATAAAATTGCCATAGAATAAGCAACATCATCAGGAACAGCTACTGTACCATTTTCATAATAATTCAAAGTTCGTCTACATATATTTAATTCAAAAGCTGCTTTATCTACTGAAAAATTTGCATTAATTCTACATTGTTTAATAAATTCATGGAAAGAATATTGCACTGTTTACACCTTCTTTTTACTTATAATAAAATTAACTAAGCAATATTTTTTTGCTCTCCAAAGAAGCAATGTCCTTTATAAATCCATTTATCACCTGTTTTAGCAAATGTTATATATGTTCCTTCAAATCTACCTGTTCGTGGATTATCTCTATGACCATAAGCTTCCCCACATTGTATTAAATCTGAGTTATACGTTATGGGTGGTACACATTCAGCAAACCAATTTACTATACCTTCATCAATTACATCTCCAACTTTAGCAAAGTCTTTGAATTCTAAATCACTTTTTTGCCAGTCGTCCATAGTTTTAATTATTTCTGTTTCTTGTTCTAGCGTTTCATCAGCTTGTTCAGACTTTTCAAAGTAACAAATTTTTTCTTTTGTAAAATCTTCAACACAATCATCAGTTACATCATAAATTTTTTGAGTAGATACATATTCATAATCGCCATGTTTATAATCATCAGCGGTTATTTCTTTGTTAACGACTATTTCTTCAATAAAAGCACTAGCAAATTTTAAGCCAGTAGCATATCTTTCTATATAAGCGATAGCTTTTTCAAAAGTATCCCAAACAGTTACTGTGTTTTCTAAAGCATCTTCTTCATTTCCATATTTAAACCAGTAACGAGTTACTTCATAAAATTTATTGCTCTTGAAATTTTTAGTTAACATATTTATTCGCCCTTTCTTTTTTCCTAGCGTGTACCACGCACCCAGCAATACTATTTACTTTTTAGGGGAAAGTAATTTTTTTGCCATTAAATTTTTTATTGCTGGGTCAGTGCTACACGCTAGATGTTCATAAAATTAACACTTATTTTTAAAAAAATCATTAATTCTACAATTTAAAGCTTTTGCAATTTTAGGTAAATCACTAGCTTTTGGTGAACAATAACCTATTTCCCATTGTGAAACTCTACTACGTTCAATTCCTAATTTATTAGCTAATTGTTTTTGTGTTATACCTCTTTTTTTTCTCAATTCTTTTATATTAAACATTTTTTCATCTCCTAATCTGTTATAAATCTTAACTACATTTTTATTATATGTTAATATTTTGAACTTGTCAATATATTTTGTTCATTTTTTTAACATCTATTCAGGTTAAAAAATTTAACATATAATTATAAAAAGAGGTGATATAATGCCAACAACAGCAGAACGTATACGTGAATTACGTGAGAAAAAAGGTTTATCACAAAGTGAAGTAGCTAAACTTTTAGGAATAAATCGTACAACATATGTTCACTATGAAACAGGATATTCAAAACCTACAAAAAAACTAAAAGAATTATGTGCCTTATTTAATGTATCGGCGGATTACATTTTAGGCACTGATGTCGAAATAATAAATAAGAAAGAGGTAAACTATAAGAAGCCCGCAGACCTTGAAAAATTTCTAAATCAATCAGAAATAATGTTCGATGGCGAAGTAATGAAACTAAGTGAAGAAGACCGCCAAGAGATAAAAAATGCGTTAGAGTTTATATTTTATAAAGCCAAGAAGAAAAATAAACGCAAAAAGTAGGCGGTATAAATGTATAATTACAAGGTACGGGTAAGAAATTTAGTAAAAAAATGCGGTACAAGTAATCCGTTTGAAATTGCATGTTATATGAACATTGATGTACTACAATTAAAACTACCAAATACAATACGTGGCTTTTTAGTTAGAGTATTGCGTAGAAAATTTATTGCACTCAACGCTAATTTGCCATATGAATCGCAAAAGATTGTTGTTTGTCATGAATTAGGACATGCAATCTTACATAAAGGATATGGATATTACCTACATGCAGATATGAGTTACTATGTACCCAGTCGTAGGGAAAAAGAAGCAAATCAATTTGCTATACATTTACTTTCCCATTCCAGCGACTTGGATGCTGATTTAATCACTAAAGTGATTTTAGAGAAAGACCCTGACCCTAGAGAAGTTCATAAAATTTTAAGCACATTATTATAAGGAGTAATTACATATGAAAAAACAATGTACATTATTTATATTATTAGTATGTTTTTGTTGTTTATTCGTTGTTGGTTGCAGTGAAAAAGTTGAAAATAAAGATATAACTATTACAATAGGAGAGATGCAAAAACAAGGTAAATATACTGGAGAACTTGAAAATAATTTACCAAATGGGCAAGGCAAATTTGAAACAGTTAATCAAGAAAATATTTCATATACACTCGAAGGTATTTGGAAAAACGGTGAACTACAAAAAGGAACTACAACATTTTATACAGATAAACCTTCAAAATATGAAGTAGAACAATATAACAAAAACGTACCAATTAAAGGTAAATTATTTATAAACAATGTATTATATTATGAAGGCGACTTTAATGCTGGTATACCAAATGGACAAGGAAAGCAATATTCTAATAATAAAGTTACTTATGAAGGTAATTTTGATAATGGATATCCAGCATTAGATACTATATCTCTTAACACTAATACTAACTTTGCTAATTGGGAATATTCTGTTACACATACTGAAACTCAAACTACTATAGGAAATAAACAAGCAAATGGTATATTTTTAATTGTTTATATAAATGCCAAAAATAATGCTAATACACAACGTCAAATAGGAGCTAATAATTTCTTTATTCTTTATGATGATAAGGCTAGAATTTATAGTATGGATGAAACAGCAATGTTTCAAGCTAATATAATTGATAATTTTCAATTGCCATGGTATTTAACCCAAATTCAACCTTCTTTATTTGCACAAAATATAAAAATTATATTTGATGTACCTAAAGACGCAAAACAGATGAAACTTATTCCACGTGAAGGAATGGGAAAAGCTAATCCTATATTAGTAATAGATGAAATAAAAAAATAGTATAATCATAAAAATAAAGGCTAATTTAATAGCCTTTATTTATTACCTATTGTGTTCGGAAAACCGAATTTAAATATTACACTAAATTGAACAAATATCTATTTTATAAATCTATTGTAAACATAAAATTAATGGCCAAAAGAAAATAACCAAACAAAAGTATCTATAGAAAGGACTTGTTAAATATGGCAACACAAGGTAAAATATTGGTCTATAAAAGACAAGGAAAAAAAGGTACTACTTACACATATAGACTAGAAGCAGGTCGCGACCCTATTACAGGAAAAAGAAAACGTGTTTCTAAGAGTGGATTTAAAACAGCTAAAGAAGCTAGAGCTGCTGCACAACCTATACTTAATAAATTGTTATTAGGAGAAAATATTATTGAATCAGATATTACATTTAGTGAATACGCTGATGAATGGTTTAATGGGCATTGTATCGGTTTAAAGCTATATACTAAAAGAAATATACAAGCTATAATTGCTAAATTAAATAAATATTTTGGCAATATGAAAATAAAAGATATTAACTTATACACATATCAACAATTTTTAAATAATTTATCCACAAATGTCTCTAAAAATACTTTAAAAATAATAAACTCTTATGCCAAAATGATTTTTAAAAATGCTGAACAATATAATATTATTAGAGTTAATCCTACCACTAATTCAAAAATACCTAAATACGAAGAAGTAAAAATAGATGTTCAAAATCTTTATCTAACTAAAGACGAGCTGAATACATTAATTTCTTATGCTAAAAATTATAATGGGCGTAATAGTGAATATTTTTATTATTTGTTGATAGTATTGGCTTATACAGGAATGCGTATAGGAGAAATCTGCTCATTGCTGTGGAGTAACATTGATTTTGCAAATAAAAAAATAAATGTAAATTCTTCTATATTTGCTGAAAATAATTCTAAATATATTCGTCAAAATACACCAAAAACCAAAGAAAGTATTAGAACTATTATAATTGATGATATATTAATACAAATTCTAAAAGAATGGAAAATAAAACAATTAGAAATTAGAATACAATATGGTACACAAAATAAGAAAGATGATTTAGATTTTGTTTTCACTAAATACAATCCAACAAATAATATAGAAATACCTGTATTACCTAAAAACATTCAAGCAATATTTTATCGAATAAATAAACACAAACTCTTGAAAAAAATGATACATCCGCATATAATTAGACATACACATGCTAGTTTATTGGCAGAAGCAGGTATCCCTTTAGAAATAATTCAAGAAAGATTAGGACATAGCAGTGATATCATCACTAGAAAAATCTATTTGCATATCACAGAAAAAGAAAAGCTTAATGCAGCTAAAATTTTTTCTAAATATATGCAAGAAATTCGATAATGGCTACAAAAAGGCAACAAATTCAATAATATCAATCTATAAAGCCT
The DNA here is from genome assembly GCF_900110235.1 of Megamonas sp. Calf98-2. Classification (NCBI taxonomy): domain Bacteria; kingdom Bacillati; phylum Bacillota; class Negativicutes; order Selenomonadales; family Selenomonadaceae; genus Megamonas; species Megamonas sp. Calf98-2. The sequence goes on from NZ_FOCY01000008.1 coordinate 47,117, forward strand.
TATATAATAAGCTTTATAAGCAGAGTAGATATTTGTGCGTTAAGTGTCAAATAGACGGGGAGTTGCTATTTGAACGAAAAGTTTTTCTTGCGGTACAAATATCGCATCCCGCTGCTACATGAAGGAATATTCCTCCTATGTGGCAACGCAATATCAAGGAGGTTTAATCTCATGTACAACAACTCATCATTATCATCTATCGTTTATGGTGGTATTTTCATGGCTTTAACAATTTTATTTACTTATGTTTTTGCCATTCAAACCACTTTCATTCGCGTAGATTTTGCTTTTATTCCGATTTGTTTATATGCCATGCGTTTTGGCACAACAAAAACTATTATTATGTCAGCTCTTGCAGATATTATCGGTAGCAATCTTTTTATGCCAGGTTTATATTTTCCTGGATTTACTATAAGTGCTATTGCCTCTAGTTTTATTTATGGCAAATTTCTTTATAAAAAAACTATCACTTTAAAAAAATTATTGCTTATGAATTTAACTATTTTCTTATTTGTTGATTGTATTCTCAACAATATCTGGCTTACTTTAATGTATAAAGATGCTGCTACTTCTTTTTATATCATGCGTATCGTAAAATCAGTTCTTCTATTACCGATAAAAGCTGCCATTTTATATAATATTTATAAGCCTTTACGCTACTTTATCCTCAAATATAATAATTAAAATTTAATATATTTTATATTGGAGATTTTATCATGGGTGATTTATTTTTATTATTTCTAATCGTTATAGTTTTTCTTTATACATTCTGGGACGATGTATTCACTGACACTAATCAATTTTAATGCAAAAATACTCTAGAGCTTATATTGCTCTAGAGTATTTTTTTATAAATAAAATTGATTGTCTTTACGTTCACTACACAATGGAGTCAAATGAACACGTAAATTTTCCAATACTCTATTATCCACAAAACGACAATTTATCGGACAAACTTTTACACAACGTAAGCAAGAAATACATTTTTCACTATTACATTTATAGGTTTTACTATCAATAGCACCTGTAGGACATTCACTTGCACATTTACCACAAGCTACACAATTTTCTTTTACAAAATCTGGCGCCATTGGTGCTAGTTTTACCTCTTTATAAGGTCTATTTCCTGGTATTTCATCTACTAATAAAACATCTTCTTGAAGTTTATTTTTTACCTTTTGCATAAAACTTATCAATTCAGATTTATCTTTTCTATCTGGTCTACCCTTGCCAAAGTCATGAATTATTGAATGCTCTGTTACAACTGCTGAACCTGCTAAAATTCTAAAGCCTTGTTCTTTAGCCATATCAAATAATTCTATTAAAGTATCTTCTTGTGCTCTATTTCCATAGGTTACAACTACTATCGCTAATGCATTATTACCTTTAATTTTGCTAAAACGTTCTTTAAAAGTAATAGGCACTCTACCTGCATATGAAGGAACACCTAAAAATACTAAATCATTTTCAGCTAAAGATACATCATCTAAATTTGTATTTCTTGATGTTAAATTTATGTTTTTATAATTAGGACTTATTTGCTCACTCAAAAACTGTAATACGAATTTTGTTGTATCTGTTGGACTAAAAAACAGATTATAAACTTTATCAATATCCATAATAATCTCTCCATTTATAAATATAAAGATTATATACAAATACAAAAAGAACCCATTAGCTTAACTAATGGGTTCTTTCTTTGTAATTTATCGATTAAAATTAACCGATAACAACCATAGTCTGACCAGGTTTTACGCTATCGCCAGCGTTAACTGCGAAAGATTTAACTGTACCAGCAGCTGGAGCTGTGATTTCGTTCTGCATTTTCATAGCTTCAAGAATTAAAAGAACATCGCCAGCATTAACAGCTTGACCTACGGAAGCTACTAATTTTACAATTTTACCAGGCATTGGAGCAGTAACAGTGTTGTCACCAGCAGCAGGTGCAGCAGCAGCGGCAGCTGGAGCAGCTTTTGGTGCAGGTGCAGCAGCTGGAGCAGCTTTTGGTGCAGCAGCAACTGGAGCAGCAGCTTTTACTTCTTCAATTTCAACTTCATAAGCGTTACCATTTACAGTGATGTTAAATTTTTTCACGACGTATTCCTCCAAGAATTATCTTTTTTATTTGATTGATGATTTATTAAACAGCATCGCGTCTGCCAGCCATAACCCATGCATCGCTACGTTTAATACGAACAGCCATAACTTTATGACCAACCATCATTTCTACAGCAGCAGTAATAGCAGCTACTATTTCTTCACTGATAGGAGCATTATTATTTGCCATCTTAAAACTCTCTCCTCTTATTATAATGGAACATTACCATGTTTTTTCGCAGGACGTGCTTCACGTTTGCTTGCAAGCATGTTCAATGCAGTGATAATACGAGGGCGGGATTCTTTAGGTTCAATTACCATATCAATGTAACCACGTTCAGCAGCTTTGTATGGTGTAGCGAATTCAGCTACATATTCAGCTGTTTTTGCTGCAACATCAGGGTCTTTTCTGAAGATGATGTTTGCTGCACCAGCAGGACCCATAACAGCAATTTCTGCTGTAGGCCAAGCCATAACTTGGTCAGCACCGAGTTCACGAGAGCACATAGCAAGGTAAGAACCACCATATGCTTTACGAGTGATAAGTGTAATTTTTGGTACTGTTGCTTCGCAATAAGCATAAAGCATTTTTGCACCATGACGAATGATACCGCCATATTCCTGATCTGTACCTGGTAAGAAGCCAGGAACGTCAACGAGGTTAACGATAGGAATATTAAATGCGTCACAGAAACGAATGAAACGTGCTGATTTATCAGAAGCATTAATATCAAGGCAACCTGCCATTACAGCTGGTTGGTTTGCAATGATACCAACGGAACGTCCATCAAAATGAGCAAAACATGTAATGATATTTGTAGCATAATGCTGATGAACTTCATAGAATTCACCATCATCTACTAAGGAACGAATAACATCTTTCATGTCATAAGGCATGTTAGCGTTATCTGGAATTACAGTGTTTAATTCTTCATCCATACGGGATGGATCATCATTTGTAGGTCTTTCTGGAGCATCATCCATGTTGTTGCTTGGTAAGAAGCTTAATAAGTAACGAATTTGTTCGATACAATCATCTTCATTTTCAGCAGCAAAATGAGCAACACCAGAAGTAGTGTTATGAGTCATAGCACCACCGAGCTGTTCAGCTGTTACTTCTTCAGCAGTAACAGATTTGATAACAGCAGGACCAGTGATAAACATCTGGCTAGTATTTTTTACCATGTAGATAAAGTCAGTAAGAGCTGGAGAATATACTGCACCACCTGCGCATGGTCCCATGATTACAGAAATCTGTGGAACAACACCGGAAGCGTCTGTATTTCTCTGGAAAATTCCGCCGTAACCAGAAAGAGCGTCAACAGCTTCTTGAATACGAGCCCCACCAGAGTCATTGATACCAACGCATGGAGCACCCATTTTCAAGGACATTTCTTGTACTTTCCAGATTTTTTTAGCATGCATTTCACCAAGAGAACCACCTTCAACAGTGAAGTCTTGAGCGTAAGCATATACTAAACGTCCATCAACTGTACCATAACCTGTAATTACACCTTCAGCAGGTAAATCTTTCTTTTCCTGACCAAAGTTAGTGCAACGATGTTTTACAAACTGATCTAATTCTACAAATGTACCTTCATCAAAAAGTTTTTCAATACGTTCACGAGCAGTCATTTTGCCTTTAGCATGTTGTTTTGCAACACGTTTAGGACCGCCTGCTTGTAAAATATGTTCCTTTTTGGCATTCATGAGGTCAATTCGTTCTTGAACTGTAGCCAAAGTTATACCTCCTTAATAAAATCTATATCTATTAAAAAATTTAATATAGATTATTTTGTTTCATCTAAACGCTGAGCAAGTTCAACTAAGATACCGCTAGCTTTTGGATGAACGAATGCAATGCTGGAATTGCCAGCGCCGTAACGAGGTTGTTCATCAATCATACGAACGCCTTTTTCTTTCATTTCAGCGATAGCTTCTTCAATGTTATCAACATTTAATGCAACGTGCTGAATACCAGAACGGCCACCATTTTTTGCAAGATATTTTGCAATTGGGCCATCTTCAGTTGTGGATTCTAAAAGTTCGAGTTCAACTTCACCGCATGGAACGAAGCTTACTTTTACTTTCTGATCTTCGATAACTTCATCTTCTTTAGTGATTTTAATACCTAAAACTTCTTCATAGAATTTTTTTGCTTCTTGAAGATTTGGTACAGCAATACCGATATGGTCAACTCTGTTGATTTTCATTGATAAAACCCTCCTGATATAAATATTATATCTAAATTATTTTTTTAACATATTATCCATAATAGTATTAACTACTGTATATGGGTCATTCTGACGAGTTTCAATATCTTTTACATAAGCATCTAATTCGCCAGTTTCTACAATATGTTTTGTTATATAAGAACCAATAGATGCACTCAAGCGGTCCAACAACTCATTTTTAGCACGTTTATGACGTCTAATAGCTAATGTTCCACTTTCTACTAAATAATTTTGATGTTCAGTAATTGTATCTATTAATTCATTAATACCTTCGCCTCTACTAGCCATGACTTTTTTAACTGGAGGACGCCAATCTGGTGTTTCTCCATCAAGGTCTAGCATCATATTAAGCTCTGTATATAATTTATCTGCACCATCAAGATCTGCTTTATTGATAGTGAAGATATCACCAATTTCCAATATTCCTGCTTTTATAGCTTGGATATCATCACCAAGGCCTGGTACCATTACAACCATAGTAGTATCAGCCGCTTTAACGATATCAACCTCAGATTGTCCTACCCCTACAGTTTCTACAATAATTACATCTTTGCCAAAAGCATCCATAGCTTTTATTGCATCAGCTGTTTTATGAGATAAGCCGCCTAAGCTACCTCTTGTCCCCATACTACGGATAAAGACACCTTCATCGAGGGTTAAGCTGTTCATTCTTATACGGTCACCTAAGATAGCTCCGCCTGTGAATGGACTAGTTGGGTCAATAGCTATAATACCAACTGTTTTTCCCTGATTACGATAAGCTCTTGCGAGTCTATCGGTAAGAGTGGATTTACCTGCACCTGGTGGGCCAGTAATACCAAGGACAAAGGCATGCCCAGTATGTGGATACAGTTTTTTCATGATTTCTACTGCAACATCTGTTTCATTTTCAATTGCTGTGATTGCACGAGTTAATGCTAAACGATTTCCATTTAACAATTCTTGAGCTATATCCATATAAGCACCACCTTTGATGTCAGCTCCTGTCCCTTATGCACAGAAGCCACAAATACATTTATATTAAAAATCATCTTGTCTCCTTATAGAGACTAAGAAAGACAAGATGATTTTCTTTATATTATTTAATTAATAACGTTAACTGTTAAAAATTAAGCTTCTTTTACATGAGCTTTGATGAATTCAATAACGTCAGTTGTTGGTGTACCAGGAGTAAATACTTCTGCAACACCTGCTTCTTTAAGAGCTGGGATATCGCCTTCTGGAATAACACCACCGCCGATGATTAATACATCGTTCATGCCTTTTTCTCTAACAAGTTTTACAACTTTAGGGAAAAGATGTGGATGAGCACCAGAAAGGATACTCATAGCAACTACATTAACGTCTTCCTGTAAAGCTGCTTCTGCAATCTGTTCAGGAGTCTGACGAAGACCTGTATAAATTACTTCAAAGCCTGCATCGCGAAGAGCACGTGCTACAACTTTTGCTCCGCGGTCATGACCATCTAAACCTGGTTTTGCTACTAATACTCTAATCATTATATTTACCTCCAAATATCTTCACTTATTAAAGATTTACATGTGCTTCATATTCGCCGAATACTTTACGCATTACGCCACAGATTTCTCCGAGAGTTGCATAAGTTTTAACGGCAGCGAGGATATGAGGCATAAGATTTTCGTTTTCATCTTTACAAGCAGCTTCTAAGTCAGCAAGAGCAGCTTCTACAGCAGCGTTGTCACGTTTAGCTTTCATAGCTTCAACTTTAGCTTTCTGTTTTTCACCAACGGAAGCGTCAACTTTGAGAAGACCTTCAACTGGTTTTTCTTCGATCTGGAATTTGTTTACGCCGACAATTGTTCTAGCACCAGATTCAACATCCATTTGCCATTTGTAAGCACTATCCTGAATTTCTTTCTGGATATAGCCTTTTTCAATTGCAGATACTGCGCCGCCAATTTCGTCGATTTTTTTGATGTAATCCCAAGCTTCTTTTTCGATTCTGTTAGTCATAGCTTCAACATAGTAGGAACCAGCAAGTGGATCTACAACATCAGCTAAACCACTTTCATATGCAACAATCTGTTGAGTACGTAAAGCGATCATTACGGATTCTTCTGTAGGAAGAGCAAGTGCTTCATCACGGGAGTTTGTATGAAGGGACTGAGTACCACCCATAACAGCAGCTGCAGTCTGTAAAGCAACACGGATAATGTTGTTGTTAGGCTGTTGAGCTGTAAGCATGGAACCAGCTGTTTGTGTATGAACACGAAGCATCATGGATTTAGCTTTTTTAGCGCCAAATCTTTCTTTCATAACTTTAGCCCAGATACGACGGGAAGCACGGAATTTTGCAACTTCTTCAAGTACGTTGTTATGAGCATTCCAGAAGAAGGAGAGACGACCTGCGAAAGCATCAACGTCAAGACCAGCTTTGATAGCTGCTTCAACGTAAGCGATACCATCAGCAATAGTAAATGCGATTTCCTGAGAAGCAGTAGAACCAGCTTCACGAATATGGTAACCGGAAATGGAGATTGTGTTCCATTTTGGTACATATTTAGAGCAATATTCAAAGATGTTAGTGATAAGACGCATAGATGGACGTGGTGGGAAGATATATGTTCCACGAGCAGCATATTCTTTAAGAATATCGTTCTGGATTGTACCTTTTAATTGATCAGCAGGTACCCCCTGTTTTTCAGCAACTGCAATGTACATAGCTAAAAGTACGGATGCAGGAGCGTTGATAGTCATAGAAGTGGAAACTTTACCAAGATCGATCTGATCGAAGAGAATTTCCATATCTGCTAAGGAGTCGATAGCAACACCAACTTTACCAACTTCACCTTCGGAGATATCATCAGTAGAGTCATAACCAATCTGAGTTGGAAGGTCAAATGCACAAGAAAGACCTGTAGCACCGGATTCAATTAAATAACGATAACGTTTGTTGGATTCTTCAGCAGTGGAGAAACCTGCATACATACGCATTGTCCAGAAACGACCACGATACATAGTAGGCTGAACACCACGAGTATAAGGATACATACCAGGGAAACCAATTTCTTCTGTGTAGTCAGTACCTTCAATGTCAAGTGGAGTATATAAACGTTGTTCTGGAAGATGTCCACGTTCTGGGAATCTTGCAACTGTCTTTTCTACACTAGCGTTATATTCAGCTAAGCCAGCTTGGATTTTTTCTTTTTCATTGCTCATAATTTTAAATTCCTCCCTAAAAAGGTTATTATTTCATTGAACCTGTTTCCATGAATTTTTCATGCCAGGACAAAGCTTCTTTAATAATATGTGGAGTTTGTGCATGTTTTGTTGCAGCTTCTGCTCTTTCCAAATAATCCATTAACATAGGTTTATAATCTGGATGAGCACATTTGTTAATAACTTCACGAGCTCTTTCGCGTGGAGCAAGACCTCTTAAGTCAGCTAAACCTTGTTCTGTAACGATGATATCTACATCATGTTCTGTATGGTCAACATGAGAGCACATAGGAACGATAGAAGAGATAAGACCGTTTTTAGCAGTAGATGCTGTAAAGAAGCAAGTAAGGTAAGCGTTTCTAGCGAAGTCACCAGAACCACCAATACCATTCATCATTTTTGTACCCATGATATGGGTGGAGTTTATATTACCATAAATATCGCATTCAATAGCAGTATTCATAGCAATAACACCAATTCTTCTTACAACTTCTGGGCTATTGGAAATTTCCTGTGGACGAAGTAAAAGATGTTTTCTATATTCTTTGATATTTTCATAGAAACGTTTTAATCCGTCTGGAGATGGAGATAATGCTGTACCAGATGCAAAGTTTAATTTACCAGCATCAATTAAGTCAAACATACCATCTTGGATAACTTCTGTATATACAGATAAGTCTTTTAAATCAGAATCAACGAAACCGCTGATTACTGCATTTGCTACATTACCTACACCAGATTGTAATGGTAAGAGATTTTTAGGCATATGACCTTTTTTAACTTCATCTTGAAGAAGTTCAATGATATATTCAGACATTTTGTGATCAGCTTCACTAATTTCGCCAAATGGACGAGTTTTATCTGTAATATCACAAGGAACAATGCATTTAATTTTATCTGGAGTGCAAGGTATGTAAGGTGTACCAATACGGTCGTTAGCCTTAACAATAGGAATTGGAAGACGATGTGGTGGATCAAGAGGCACATAAACGTCATGCATACCTTCGAGTTCTAATGGTTGGCTAGTATTAACTTCTACTATAACCATATCTGCTTGTTGAACGAAAGAAGCTGTATTACCCATAGATGTTGTTGGGATAATATTACCTTCTTCTGTAATAGCACAAGCTTCTACGATAGCAACATCTAGTTTACCATAGAAACCATAACGTAATAACTGAGCGGATTCACTAAGATGTAAATCGCTATAAGAGATTTCACCAGAGTTTATTAAATTTCTTAATAATTTGTTAGTTTGATATGGCATACGTTTATCGATACCATTAACTTCACAAAGTGCACCATCAAGTTCTGGTCCTACAGAAGCACCTGTATATAAATTAATTTTAAATGGGTGTTCTTTCATGCGTTCAGCAAGAGCCAAAGGTACAGCTTTAGGATAACCAGATGGTGTAAATCCACTAGTTCCCACATTCATGCCTGGTTTAATTAACTCAGCAGCTTCTTGTGCACTGACAATTTTCGCATGCAAAGCTTTATTACGCACACGATCTAAAATGTCAATCATTAAAAATTCTCCTCCTTACCAAAATATATTGTTGCATTATTATGTCGTGTTCCATTATATCATTGTCTAATACGATAATCAAAGATTATTGTATCATTTATGAAATAAATTTTTTTATTTATAATTTTTCAATAAAAAATAAATAAAAATTATAAAAAATCAACACTCCATCTTTTAATAAATAATAACGCATATCACTAACAAAAGCATACCACTACTAGGGAAAAGCGTCAAGTTTTACTATAGGAAAAGAAAGCTATTTTCCTGTAATATAATACGACAATCTACTAAGTCCCACAGATAAATCTTCATTAACAATTTTCACATCTTCAGGGACTCTCATTTTTACAGGAGCAAAGTTCCATATTCCTTTTATATTTGCTTTAACTAATTTATCAGCGACCTGTTGTGCAAATTGAGCAGGTACTGCAATAACCCCAATATCTATCTTCAGATTTTTAGCACAACTTTGCAATTCATCAATGCTTTTTACTTTTACATGATTTACTGTCTTTCCAATAATATTGGGGTCATTATCAAATAATGCTACTAGATTAAAACCTAAAGCAATAAAATTTTGATAATTAGCCAAAGCCACACCTAAATGACCAATCCCTACGATTGCAATATTCCAATGATTATCAAGCCCTAAAATCTTGCCTACATTAAATTTAAGTTCATTGACATAATAGCCAACTCCCTTTTTACCAAACTGACCAAATAAAGCTAAATCTTTTCTAATTTGCTCCGGTGTTAATTCTAATCGACGGCCTAATTCATCTGATGAGATGATATCCATGCCATCATCTTGAGCCAATCTCAAAGTTCTATAATATAGTGGTAATCTATCAATAGTTGCTTTAGAAATAGTTTGTTCTTTCACTGCATTCACTCCTTTAAGGCTTGAGTTTAAATAATATTATTAATTTAATTTTTATATCCAGAAACTACAATTCCTGAAAATAGCCATACAAGCATAGATAATTCTGTATTAAACATTACATAATCTGTAAAACCATTTAATGCCAATGCAGATAAACCTAAACCTATGCCTAAAAACATAGCTTTAACCAATATATCTAATTTCATAACGTGTGCTTTAAAGGCTTTGTAAATTACACCAAAGAAACAAACCATATAACTTGCAAAACCAAATAAACCAATTTCAGCCATAAAATTCAAATACATATTATGTGCATGTACAATTTTTATAAAATTCCCCTGCATATAATAATCATAATTAGGATAAACCATAAAATATGAACCCCAACCTATACCCAATAATGGGTGGTCTAAAATCATCGCTATAGTACTTTCCCAAAAAGCAAGACGCATTTCTGAAGATGTATCCATTTTCGTAAAAATAGATGTCATTCTATCCACTAAAGTTGCATCTGAAAGCAATAAGATGACAGCTAATCCTATCAATGCTAATAATACTTTTCGATTATATAAAATACTATAGACAAAGATTACTAAGGCAATACTTAGACAAGCCCCTCTAGCATATGTCAAGGTCAAACAAAAGGCTGTTAAACAGAATAAAATTGCGATTACAATGCGAACGATTTTATGTTTTATCAATAAAAACATTCCAGCCATCAAGCCTAACATCAAATCAAAGTAGCCACCTAATAAATTAGGATTTTGCCATGTGGAAAATACTCTCGTTTTTAATCCAGGAAACATTGCTCCATCAGTCCATACTATTTGCTCAGAAGTTAGTCCTATACCTAAAAATGCTTGCATAAAACCATATATTACAACAATAAATAAAGATAAGCTTATACAGCTTAAAAATACTTTTAATTGTCCTATATTTTTTAAATCTATACTTTGCACAACTAAGTAATATGTAAGTACATATCGACCAACTAAATTATAGCAATTGTAAAAACTAAATGCTGAATCTGGTGATACTAAAACGGATAAAAAAGATATAATCACAAAAATCATAATGGGAAAATCAAGTATTGTACGTTTCCATTCAAAAAATCCCTTAAATGATTTATAGGCAAAAACACCCCAGCCAGCTACTAACAATAGACTTGATATAACATAGGAAAAAGGTAACATTGTTGCCATAGCTATAACAATGTAAAACATCAATCGTTTACAATCATTATTCAATCTATTTTTTTTAAATATATCCACCTATACACCTACTACTCTAAAAGCTAAAAATACCTTTACTAAAATCATGCTTCATTGACTAAAATATTTCTCAGTTCACCTGTCAAATATAAAGAACCTGTTATACATAAAACTTTATCTTTACCTGCCCACTGACGAGCTAAAGTTAAAGCTTCTTGCATATTATTAAAAGTCTCTACACGATGATTTGATATCTTACTTGCAATATATTCAGGAGAAGCTTTTCTTTCTGAATTTGGAGTAGTTATAACGATTTCATCATCATCACGCAATAAATCAATAAGCATAGTATCTATGTCTTTATCTTTTAATATACCTAAAAGAATAACTCTTTTTTCATTTGGATAATATTTATCTAAATTTTGACGAAGTATCATCATACCTGCTGGATTATGAGCGCCATCTACTATGCAAATCTGTCCATCAAAATTAAATACTTCAAAACGTGCTGGCCATTTTGCTAATGCTAAACCATCAATGATATTTTCTCTAGTAATACGTTCATCATTATTACCTAAGATACTAGCGGTCATAATAGCTAAAGAACTATTTTCTATTTGATGGTCACCTAATAATTTCAATTTATAATTGAAATTAACTCCTAATAATTCAGAACTAAATTTTAATTCTTGATACTGCCCATCAAAATTCACAAACATAGCTGAAAAATCATTATTTGCTATGAAAATATCAGCATTTTTTTCTTCAGCTGTTTGATTGATTATATCTAATGATATATCTTTTGCTGCTGTAACCACAGGTACACCATCTTTTATAATACCTGCTTTATGCTCTGCTATACCTTCTAAAGTTCCCCCACATAGATGAGCATGTTCAAATGCCACATTTGTGATGACGCTAACTTCTGGTTTTACCACATTAGTAGAATCTAATAATCCACCTAATCCTACTTCGATGACAGCATATTCTACTTTATTAATCGCAAAATACAAAAATGCCGCTGCTGTAATAACTTCAAACTGTGTAGGTGACTCTTCGCCATCTTCAACCATTTTATCCACAAAAGTTTTAACAGCACTAATACAATCAGCAAAATCTTCTTCGCTTATAGGATTTCCGTCTATTTGAATACGTTCTGTATATGATACTAAATGAGGTGAAATATACAAACCTGTTTTAATATTAGATGTTGTTAAAATACTAGATAACATAGAACTTGTTGAACCTTTTCCGTTAGTTCCTGTTATGTGTATAGTTTTATATCTTGTTTGTGGATTGTCTAAATAAGTTACCAATTGTTTAATGCGACCTAGACCAAGCTTAGTACCAAAGGTACTAAGCTCATCTAGATATTCTAGCGATTCTAGATAATTCATTTTATTACGCCTTTCATAAAAAAATCTAAAATTAAAGAGTTGCTAAATATGCCAAACGTTGTTTTACTGCTTCACGTTTTTCTTCATAACCTTTTAATTTTTCTTTTTCTTTCTCTACAATATCAGCAGGTGCTTTGGCAATAAAGCCTGCGTTAGAAAGTTTTTTATCAAGACGTGATACTTCTTTATCTAATGTAGCTAATTCTTTATTTAAACGAGCAGTTTCTTTTTCTACATCAATTAAACCTGCTAAAGGTAAATAAATTTCTACACCATTTACTACTGCTGTCATTGCATTTTCTGGTTTTGCATCATCTTTTGCTAAAATAGTTACATTTTTAGCAGAAGCTAATGTTTCTAAATATCCACTATTTTTAGCAAATACATCAGTTAAGCTTTCATCACTTAAATGAAGAATTACTTCTGTTTTTTTGCTTGGTGCTGCATTTACTTCAGCTCTCATATTACGGATAGCTTTGATTGTTTCCATGATAGTAGTCATTTCTACTTCGCTTGCATCATCAAGTTTTGCTTCTTCACCTGTTGGCCAATCAGCTACCATGATACTCTTACCTTCATGTGGAATGTGTTGCCAAATTTCTTCTGTAATAAATGGCATAAATGGATGTAATAAGCGAAGTGTATGTTCAAGTACATAACCTAAAACATATTGAGCTACTTTACGTGGACGAACATTTTCTTTATCGTAAAGACGAGCTTTGCTAAGTTCAATATACCAATCACAGAATTCATTCCAAATGAAGTCATATAAAGAACGACCAGCTTCACCTAATTCAAATTTTTCTAGGTTTTCAGTAATGCTGATAGAAGTTTTAGCATAACGGCTTAAAATCCATTTATCTGCTAAAGTATAGTCGCTAGCTTCTGGAACAAAAGTTTTGTCAAAACCTTCAAGATTCATAAGCATGAAACGAGAAGCATTCCATAATTTATTAGCGAAGTTACGAGCAGATTCTACACGTTCCCAATAAAAACGCATATCATTACCAGGTGTATTACCTGTGATGAGCATAAAGCGAAGTGTATCTGCACCATATTTTTCAATTACTTCAACAGGGTCAATACCATTACCTAAAGATTTACTCATTTTACGACCTTGACTATCACGTACAAGACCATGAATAAATACATGTTTAAATGGAATATCTTTACCAAATTCTAAGCCCATCATTACCATACGAGCTACCCAGAAGAAAATAATGTCATATCCTGTAACAAGTACACTTGTTGGATAGAATTGTTTTAATTCTGCTGTTTGTTCTGGCCAACCCATAGTTTCAAATGGCCAAAGACCAGAGCTAAACCATGTATCAAGTACATCTTCATCTTGATGAACATGTTTGCTACCACAATGAGGACAAACTGTTACATCTTCATTTTCTACGATAGTTGCACCGCAATCATCACAATACCATGCTGGAATACGATGACCCCACCAAAGCTGACGAGAGATACACCAATCACGTATATTATCTAACCAATTGCAATAGATTTTAGAAAATCTTTCTGGAACAAATTTAATTTTGCCAGATTTTACAGCTTCAGCTGCAGGTTTTGCCAAAGATTCCATTTTTACAAACCACTGTTTAGATACAAGTGGTTCTACAGTTGTTGAGCAACGAGAACAATGACCTACTGCATGTTCATGTTCTTCAATGCTGATTAAATAACCTTGTTGTTTTAAATCTTCGATTAATTGTTTACGGCATTCATAACGGTCAAGACCAGCATATTTACCAGTATTTTCTGCCATTGTACCATCATTATTAATTACTACAATCTGTTCTAAATTATGGCGAGCACCCATATCAAAGTCATTAGGGTCATGAGCTGGTGTTACTTTTACTGCACCAGTACCAAATTGTGGGTCTACATAACTATCAGCAAAAAGTGGTATACGACGACCAACGATTGGTAAAATTAAAGTTTTACCTACTAAATCGCTATAGCGTTCATCATCAGGGTGAACAGCTACGCCAGTATCACCAAACATAGTTTCAGGACGAGTTGTAGCGATTTCTACAAATCTATCTTCGCCTTCAACTTGATATTTTAAATGATATAAATGACCTTGTTCATTTTGATGTTCTACTTCAATATCGCTAAGTGCTGTATTGCAGTGTGGGCACCAGTTAGTTATGCGTTTACCTTGATAAATTAAACCTTTTTTATATAATTGTACAAATACTTCACGAACGGCATGAGAGCAACCTTCATCCATAGTGAAACGTTCTCTATCCCAATCACAAGAAGAACCAAGTGTACGAATTTGATATTTTATGCGATTGCCATATTTTTCTTTCCATGCCCAAGCATGTTCTAAGAATTTTTCTCTACCAATATCATAACGAGATACACCTTGTTCACGAAGTTGTGCATCTACTTTTGCTTGAGTTGCTATACCTGCATGGTCAGTACCAGGCATCCATAAAGTATTGTATCCTTGCATTCTTCTAAAACGAATTAAAATATCTTGCAAAGTATTATCCATAGCATGTCCCATATGAAGCTGACCTGTTACATTTGGTGGTGGCATTACAATGCTAAATGGTTTTTTAGTTTCATCTACTTCTGCATGGAATAATTTATTTTCTTCCCAATATTGATACCATTTTTTTTCAAAAGATTGCGGGTCATAAACCTTTGGAATATTTGTTTCTTCCATCAAAAAATACCTCCTATTTTTCACACAAAAACTAAAGTTATTCAATTAAATCAGGCAAAAATCACACAAAAAAATCTCTTTCATTCCTCATAAAAGGACGAAAGAGATATCTTCGCGGTACCACCTAATTTTTCTTATCTAAATTTATAAATCAACTACATAAAATTCAGATAAAACTTCATTACATAACGCTGTATCTGCGCTCATACTTAATATTATTTCGGTATGAGGACTCCAAAGCTACTTTCTAGATACTGGGTTGGAAAATTTTTCAGCTATAAATTTTCTCTCTGCACAACTCAATTATATCTATACTCTCTTTTTCATTGTCTTTTACAAAACATTAAATTGTATAAGATATATTAGCATAATTTCAGAGCGAAGACAACTCTTAACTTCTTAATATATTTGTGTTATAAATATTATTATTGATGCTCACCAAAACGATTATTTACAAGTTCACTCAAAGCTTTAATAGCTTCTTGTTCATCATCACCTTCAGCAGTTATAAGCACTTGTGTACCACAAGATAATCCTAAATTGATTATAGGAATGATATTTTTCCCATCAGCAGTGATACCTTTTGCTGTATATGTGATTTTAGACGTATATCTACGTCCCATTTGAGCAAGCATTGCTGCTGGTCGTGCATGAACTCCTGATTTATTAATAATCGTAACTAAAGCCTCCATTAGTTTTCCTCTTTTCTTTTGAATTATTTTTTCATTATTCTAAGTATTAATATAAATTAATCAATTAATTAGTTATATTTATTATATAAATATTTTCTAACTTATGCAATATATTTTCTTTATAGTCTAAGCGAGGTGCTTTTATTATGAAATATGATTTAACAACAGGGTCTGTTTCGATGACTATGTTAAAATTTTCACTGCCTATGATTTTAGGCAATCTTATGCAACAGTTATATAATATCTCCGATACTTTAATTGTTGGTCATTTTATTGGCACAGATGCCTTAGCTGCTGTTGGTGCAAGCTATGCCTTAATCATTTTTTTGACCTCAGTATTATTAGGTCTTTGTATGGGTAGCGGAGCTTTATTTTCGATATTTTATGGTGAAAAAGATTATTTTAAATTAAAATCTAGTATTTTTATTTCTTTCATCTTAATATTAATACTTACAATAATAATAAATATTTTTATTTTTATCTACATTGATGAAATCATTTATTTTATGCAAGTCCCTAGCGAAATTTTCGATTTGACTTATACATATCTTTATATTATTTTCATTGGATTTAGTTTTTCTTTTGTTTATAATTATTTCACTTGTCTACTTCGTGCTATTGGCAATTCAAAAACACCACTTATCTTTTTAGCAAGTTCTGCCCTTTTTAATATTATTCTTTCCATTATTTTAGTCGTTAATTTTCAAATGGGTGTGGCAGGCTCTGCTCTTGGAACAGTAATAGCTCAAGGTTTTTGTGCCTTAGGTCTAACAATCTACACTATAAAAAAATGCCCTGAATTAATTCCGCAAAAAGAACATTGCAAATTTGATTTAGCCATGATAAAAGATATTTCTAATTCTTCATTATTAACATCAACACAACAATCTATAATGAATTTTGGAATTTTACTCGTACAAAATCTTGTAAATAGCTTTGGTGCAACAGTAATGGCAGCCTTTACCGTTGCTGTAAAAATAGACTCACTAGCTTATATGCCTGCACAAGATTTTGGCAATGCTTTTTCTACTTTCATTGGGCAAAACTACGGTGCTAAAAAAACAGATAGAATTCAACAAGGTATTAAATCTGCTATAAAAATCTCATTCCTATTTTGTTTAATTATATCTGTTGGCGTCTTTATCTTTGCTCGCCCTCTAATGACAATTTTCATTGATAGTTCTGAAACGGAAATTATCAATATCGGTGTGGATTATCTCCGCATAGAA
This sequence comes from Megamonas sp. Calf98-2, assembly GCF_900110235.1. Classification (NCBI taxonomy): domain Bacteria; kingdom Bacillati; phylum Bacillota; class Negativicutes; order Selenomonadales; family Selenomonadaceae; genus Megamonas; species Megamonas sp. Calf98-2. The sequence goes on from NZ_FOCY01000008.1 coordinate 64,254, forward strand.
GGTAGCTTCTATTTTGGCATTGGCATTTTATTTTTATTATATGGATTTTATCGTGCTACTAACTTCCCTAGCATGTCTGTAATCTTAACCATTATTTCATTAGGCACACGTGTAGGACTTGCCTATTACCTTGCTAGCATACCTTCTATCGGAGTAATCGGTATTTGGTGGTCTATCCCTATCGGTTGGGCGTTAGCAGATATTTTTGGCATTGTCTATTATAAACGAAAAATTAAACAACTCCATTTTTAACTTCTACTAATTCTATGACTTCTTCTACCTTTGATTTAGCATTCATTGAAAATACTTCTATGACATGTTTTACTAAATTCACTGCTATATCTTTATCAACTGTATCAAAATAAAAGTCGATTTCATACAGATTTTTCTTTTCATTTCTTCTATAGCCCCAATCATTTAAAAAGCCCACTACATTAATTTCTAAAGCTTTTTGTACCATTTCATAAAGGAAATATATCGGCGCTTCATTTTCTTCTTTCCATAAATTTTGTTCATTATCTTCTATAGTGATTTTCATCAATAAAGTCTTTTTCGTGAATTCTCGCCATGAGATATAACCTAATTTTTCATATCGTCCTACGAAGATATTTAAGTATAATTTATAATCATCAATTGAACAATTTTCATATTTTTTGATATCTCCCTTATCGCCAACTAAACCATAATGTTTAACGATTTTATCATCTTCAAACCAACATTCCACATAAGAAAATTGTTCATCTCTTTTATATAATGTCAAAGCTAAATTTTCTACTTCTTTATCATTTTTTAAATGTTCATTATGATTTTCTTGAACTTTTTTATTACTATCTTTAGCCAAAACTAAAGATAATTTTTTCTTTTTATTATAATAAGTTAATTTTATTTGATAATCTCTATCTATCTCTATTTCCTGCAATTTATATTCAACATCATATTTATCATAAGTCAATAAATTATCTTTTATGTCGGTATACTCTTTAATTAACCAATCCATATTTATCTTTGATAACATCGCTCTATTCATGGTAAAAACAATTTTTACTGTTATATCATCTAACTTTACCATACAAGTACAATAAGGATTATTTTCTTGCCATTTATTGCCCTTTAAAAATTCTTTTACCTTCTGCAAAGACTCCTCATGACAAATTACTCCATCTACAGCTTGCATTTTCTCTTTTAAATGCTGTTTATACATTTGTCGATTTTTAAAAAATGCATCATCTTCTGGCTTTATATAATGACATAGCATTTCTTCTAAGCTACAATTTGCCTTTATTTCCTCTTGTAAAACTTTAAATTCATAATCATCCGGCACAAGAGATAAGCCCTTTTCTATGGAAACCATTGCTTTTTCTTTTTCGCCAAAATGATATTGTAATTTTGCTAAATTCAACCAACCCCATGGATAATCAGCTTCTTCTTGTACACCTTTTTGTGCATAACTATATGCTTTTTCCAAATCACTGCAATAAGTCAAAGCCACTGAATAACGATAATACCATGCACCTGAGCCTTTAGCATTTTTTTCTGAATAAGGCATCCAATTTATCACTTTGTAATAATATTCATATATATCAATATTATTGCCTGCATATGCATACCATAAAGCAATATTTAAATCTTCCTTTGCTTCTTCCAAAGTAAACAATTTTTGCTCTATACCTTTTTTAACAAAATCTTCTAAATAATAAAAAATCTTGTAAAAGTATCCATCAGTCCAAGACTCTAATATATCAATATCCTCTTTAGTCAATAATGATTTTTTCCCCATGTTTACACCTTCTTTATCGGCTACTATATTTATATTTTACCACAAAAAAAGAGTTATAACGAAATAAAAAATCGTTATAACTCTGTTTACTCTATTTTAACGAATGAAATTTGTCATTATTTTTGCTTCTGTTTCTGGTATTTGTACACCATTATTTTTACCTGCTTCAATGCATTTTAAAATCCATGCCATATTATTACCTAAAACACGCATAATTTGCATACCTTCTGCATCTTTTTTCACTTCATCTGGTGTATTGCCATGTACTACATTCCAATAATTTGCAGAAACTACTGGCATTTGATGATAAGTAAAATATTTAGCAAGTACATCTAAAGTTGCAGTTGTACCAGCACGTCTAGCGGAAGCGATAGCAGCTGCTGGTTTGTGTAATAAATCTTTACCTGCTAAGCTAGATAATCTATCCATAAAAGAAATGATTTCTCCAGATGGAGATGCCCAATATACAGGAGAACCTACTACTAAACCATCTGCAGTTTTTACTTTCTCTGCAACACTTTTAATAATTTCTGTTTCTGGTACTGCATGAATTATTTCTGCTTGAATACCTTGTTTTTCTAAAGTTTGTGCTATTTCACTAAGAGCTGTATATGTACAACCTTTTTCGCGTCTACTACCATTTAATAATAAAACTTTCATTGAAATTCAACCTTTCTTACTAGAAATAAATCCTATCTAAATTATATGCTTATAATCAAAAATAATCAATAATACCTCAAAAATGCGATTTCATTTATTAAATTAATATAACTTTATAATTTATAAAAAACAAAAAAGGCTTTACAGAAAATCTGTAAAGCCTATAATTTCAAATGGTGCGGAAGACAGGACTTGAACCTGCACGCCGAAAGACACTAGATCCTAAGTCTAGCGCGTCTGCCAATTCCGCCACTTCCGCATTTGGCACTCGCGTCGAATGCGAGATTTATTATATCACTATAAAATGTTTTTTGTCAACACTTTTTTTTAATTTTTATGATTTAAATATTTTTGCTTCTAAACCTATTTTTCTTAATAAACTATCCATATTATCCACACCTACAGTTCTGCCTGCAACTAAAGGAATTTTTGCACAAACTTTTGCATCATCTAAAGCATCATGATGTTTAAATTGTATCTGAAAAAATTCTCCCAATGTATTCAATTTATGATTTGGTAACTGTGGCCATACTTTTCTAGCAATTTGAACAGTACATGCTGTTTTAAACTGTGGTTTAGCTAAATTATATTTCCAAATACAACTGCGCAATACGCCCATATCAAAAAAAGCATTATGTGCTATAATTATTCGATTATCTAAATACATACGTAAATCATTCCATATATCTGCAAAAGTAGGTGCATTTTCTATCATTTGCGGAGTAATGCCATGTATTTTTATATTACCTTCTTCAAAAAACATTTCTGGCGGTCTTATAAGTGAATTATAACTATCCACCATTCTACCATTTTCAATAACAACTACAGCTACACTACACGCACTATCACGATTTTTATTAGCTGTCTCAAAATCTATACTTGTAAAATTCATCAAACTCATCTTTTACCTCTAAAAAAATTCTATTCAAATATAAAAGCATTATAACAAAAAATTTTTCTAAAAAAAATAGATTGATTTTAGTTCAACATATCTTTACCCTAAAATCAATCTATTTAAATTTATCATTTATTGCGTTTTTCTATCAAATATTCATCAATAGCTTTAGCAGTTTTTTACCTGCACCCATAGCCAAAATAACAGTTGCAGCTCCTGTTACAATATCGCCACCAGCAAAGACACCTTCTTTTGTAGTTTTTCCTGTTTCTTCATCAGCTATGATATTACCTCTCTTATTTGTCTGCATATCTAGAGTAGTTGATTGTATCAATGGATTTGACCCTTGACCAATAGCGATAACCACAATATCCACATCAATATCAAATTCTGAATTACTTATTTCCACAGGGCGTCTACGACCTGAAGCATCAAGTTCGCCTAATTTCATTTTTATACAACGAATGGCTTTTACATATCCTTTTTCATCTCCTAAGATAGCTACAGGGTTATTCAATAATTTAAATTCTATACCTTCTTGTTTGGCATGTTCTACTTCTTCACGTCTTGCTGGTAATTCTTTTTCACTTCCACGATAAACAATATATACTTTTTCTGCTCCCAAACGCAAAGCAGTTCGAGCAGAATCCATAGCTACATTACCGCCACCTACTACAGCCACTTTTTTCCCTACATTAATAGGCGTAGCATATTCTGGAAAACGATATGCTTTCATTAAATTGCATCTTGTCAAAAATTCATTTGAAGAATATACCCCATTTAAATTTTCACCAGGAATATTCATAAAATGAGGTAAACCTGCTCCTGTAGCAATAAATACAGCATCAAAATTAAATTCTTGCATAAGCTCATCCACTGTGAATAATTTACCTACTACAGAATTCACTTCTATTTTTTCTTCACAATTTTGCATGCAATAATCGGCTACAAATCTTTCCAAACGACCAATACCCACAGGTTTACCTTTTATTCCCATTACACAATATTTTTCATCTTGATTTTCTTGAGGACAAATGCGTTCACAAATAGCAGGCAAACTACTAGCTTCTTTGATTTTTGTATTTGCCCCTTCAAAATCGCCTTCCTTTATTTTAGCAATAAAAGCTGGTATATCGATATCTACAGGACAACCTTCTCTACAATGTGGCACTTTACAATGAAGGCAACGATTAGCTTCTGCTAAGGCTAATTCTTCTGTATATCCTAAAGCCACTTCATCAAAATTATTTCTGCGAACATTAGCATCTTATTCTGGCATTTCATGTTTTTGCATTACTAAAAAAGGTATATTATTTTTCCTCCATTTCTTCAACCTTTTTAACTAAACGACAAATATGGTCTTTTTCAATTTCCTCTTTAGGTCTATACATACGTTGTCTTTCCATCAAATTCACAAAATCTACTAAATGTCCATCAAATTCTGACCCATCTACACAAGCAAATTTTGTTTCATCACCAACTTGTACATGGCAACCGCCACACATTCCTGTACCATCTACCATAATAGGATTTAGACTAACAATCGTTTTAATATTATATGGTCTAGTTGTATCAGCTACAGTTTTCATCATAATAACAGGTCCAATAGCTACTACTTCAGCAATATCAATTCCTTTATCAATTAATTGCTGTAGTGCTGTCGTTACAAATCCTTTTATACCATAAGAGCCATCATCTGTATTGACATACTCCCCATGCCTAAAGGCAGGGGATTCTTGGATACAAACGATACTTGCCTACTAAAATAGCAGGTCTTACTATATCTCTCCAAAGAAGGTTGATG
>NZ_FOCY01000024.1:0-33561 GCF_900110235.1 Megamonas sp. Calf98-2
CTCCCGAAGCGAAAGCTTGAAAGACACCTTGAAGATGACGAGGTTGATAGGCCAGGAGTAGAAGTTCAGTAATGAATGTAGCGTACTGGTACTAATAAGTCGAGAGCTTGACTTAAAAAAAAGAAATGACTTGGAGCAAAGTAATCTTCTGAGTGGTTTTGAAAGATTAATATCTTTCAAAAAAGAAAAGAGAATATCTGGTGACGATGCCTAAATGGTTCCACCTGTACCCATACCGAACACAGTAGTTAAGCATTTAGAGGCCGAAAGTACTTGCATGGAGACGTGCTGGGAGGATAGGAAGTTGCCAGTTAGAGCCTTTAGGCTCATTATAATGGAATATGGCGGCTATGGTGAAGCGGTCAACACGGCGGATTGTGGCTCCGTTATTGCGTGGGTTCGATCCCCACTAGTCGCCCCATTAAATTAGGGGTATAGCTCAATTGGTAGAGTAGTGGTCTCCAAAACCATTGGTTGTGGGTTCAAGTCCTACTGCCCCTGCCATTATAGCATACAGTATTCCATTAAGTTTTATTAAAATTTTATATCATGGAGCGATACTCAAGAGGCTGAAGAGGACGGTTTGCTAAATCGTTAGGCGGCTTCGCCGTGCGAGAGTTCGAATCTCTCTCGCTCCGCCACTTTAAAAATGTAGAGTCTTTAGATTTTATAATCTAAAGGCTCTTTTTGTTTTTATTGACTTGTGATGATAAACAAGATATGATTAAGTTAGGATATAATTTTGTATCGGTCATAATAAGAAAGGAACTTTATTATGAAAAAAATAGTTAAATACTTTATGATGGTTATTGCCTTATGTATATTTGCTTTAACGGCAAATAGTTTTTCCATGGCTGAAGCTTCAGCATTATATACTCCAGCTAGCTATTGGAATAATGATACAAATTATCCATTAGCATTTTCACAAAACGGTGTAAATAGATATGTTGACTTATCTTCAGCAAAAATTATTGAGCAAGAAGAAAAAGTTGAAGAAAATACCAAAACAGCAGTATTTTCTTATGATGTTGTGATGGTAGATGGAGATAAAACAACAAAATTCACTTATAAAACGATGATAAGATTTATAAATGATGAAATGTATATTGCTAGTGCTAGAGGAAATGGCGATGGTTGGTTCCAATTAAGTAGTCGTTCTTTTGATCAACCACAATATAATGCTACATTGATTTTGGCAGATTATTTTGGGATAAATAAATAAAAAATAATAGTAGAAAAGGCAGTTTATGATTAATTTCATAAACTGCCTTTTTTTAATGGATTTTTATGAACCATTTGAAGAAATGGAAGCTAATAATGTTTGTTTTTTTTCTTCTAGATATAATTCATATTCAACAATTTTACGTTTTTCTTCTATAGTTAATTTGTGATCTGGTTTTGTTAAAACGGGAGAATTGTCAATATTTTTTGAAGTCAATAATCTTAATAAAGAAAGAAAATGTTGACGATCTTTAGCTGGTAAATTGATATATTTTGTAATAAAAGATATATCATCTATATTTAGATTATATTCATTAGCTAGTTTTTCTAAGTTATCAGTTGCTTTTGGATTGGGTTTATTTTTTATATTTAGATTATCATAAATCAATGAATTTATATCAATATCTAAAGCATCTGTGATAGCTATAAGAGTACCAATTTTGGGATCTTTGATAACAGAAGATAAAATCTTATTCAAAGTACTGAGGGGAATACCTGATTTTTGAGCTAAAACTTCATTAGTATAACCTTTTTCTTGTTTTATTTTTTTTATTTTTTCCAATATAGGTTTAAAGGATTCCATAATATATTATTCCTCCATTACAACTACAGATTTAGCAATGACAGGTACTAATGAAGGAAAGAAAATGAGTACTGCTTTGTATCAAAATAGTAATGGTATATCTGCAAGTGCTACTAAAAAAGATGAAAGTGGAGCAACTATTGGCACATCGACTTTAACTTTAGGTGGAGATAATGCAAGCTTAAAAGTAGGCAGCTATGGATTTGCTGTTGATAGTAATAACAATGTATCAATTAATGGTAAAAATGCAACATTATCTGGTAGTACATTTACATTAAAAGATGCAACAAATGGAAAAACTGTAGCGAGCTTAGGTGCTAGTGGATTAAGCATTAATAATGCTGATGGTATTAAAGTTGGTGGTATTAGTAATACTGGATATCTTATGGCTAATGATGGAATGAATGTTACAGATAAGAATTCTAGTTGGGTAACTATTGGAACATCAACAATGCAAAAGGATATAGCAGCTACTACAACTACATCATATGCTGGAATTACTAATAAAATTGATACAACATTAGCTGGTAATAAAACATATACATCTGGTACAGTAGTAGGACCTACAAGTGTAACAACAACTGTACAAGGTAGTAATACAACAGATGCGATTTCTGGTAATAAGAATAAAACAATATCTACAGTAAGTGCTACAGGTGTAACAGATACAGTATACAATGTAAAAGGTGATCAAGTAGCGTCTTCAAATGTAACAACAAATGGCATTGTTAATACAACAACAAATTTAAGTATAGATGGATCTACTAATAATACAATGAGTACTAGTATATATCAAGATAAAAGAGGTATATCTGCAAGTGCTACTAAAAAAGATGAAAATGGAACAGTTGGTACATCAACTTTAACTTTAGCTGGAAATAGTGCAAGCTTAAAAGTAGGCAACTATGGATTTGCTGTTGATAGTAATAATAATGTATCAATTGCTGGTAATAATGCAACATTATCTGGTAGTACATTTACATTAAAAGATGCTAATGGTAAAACAGCAACATTAAATACTAGTGGATTAACATTAAAAGATGAAGATGGTAATACTACTGGTGGTATTAGTACTACAGGTGCTATTACTGGTACAAGCTTAAATATTACAGCTAAAAATACAGCTGGAAATAAAACAACATCTACAGTAGGTGCTACTGGTGTAACAGATGCAGTGTATGGTACTGATGGAGCTAGAGTAGCATATTCAAATGTAGGAACAGGTGGCATTTCTAATACAACATCTTTAAAAACTACTACAGGAAAAATAGATACAGCGATTAATCAGAATACATCTGGAGTAGGTATTAGCTCTACAAAATATGATACTAATAATAATGTTACAGATAAAACATCTTTAACTATGAATGGTTCAGCTAACAATATTACTTCTATTAAATACAATGATAGTAATAAGACTGTAGAAACTACATCTGTTAGTGTAAATGGTGGTACATCATCTATTACTTCTTATGGAAACTATGTTTATGGTGAAGATGGAAAAGCAACATCTTATAATCAAGCTTCTATGAGCTTAAATGGTAATACTGGTACAGCTACAATAAGAGGTGGTAGCAACACAGCTTCTTCAACATTGACTCTTAATGAAGCAGGTGTAGCTTTATCTGGTAAAAATGTAGGCTTAAATGCAAATGGATTAACATTGTATAAAGATGTTGATGGTGTAAAAACTCAATATGCAAGCTTATCTGCTGGTGGTTTAAGTGTAAATGGTACAGGTTATACTACGATTAAATCTACAAATGCAACAACAGGTGCTATAGGACAAAGCCAAGTATCTTATAATGGTGTAACAGATAGCTTTACAAAAGATGGTGTAACAAATTCTGTAACAACAAATGCTAATGGAACAACTTTTTCAAGTACAGGAAATGGTTCTACAACAATAAAAGGTGACACAATAAAAACTATTAATCTTATAGTTAATGGTAAAGATATAGGAGGAGTAGCTACTGATGTAGCAGGTATTGATCGTAATACTGAAAACGAAGATGGATTAGGTTATTATACTCAAATTGAAGGAAAAACAAAAATATATAACACAGGTCGTTTTTCTACAGCTAATGGTAATTTTGTAGTAGATCCATATGGAAGCATAACATCAAAAGCTGGTAATTACCGTTTTAATATGGATAGAACAAATGGTTTTGATTTGGGCTATGCAGCAACAACTAGTTTCACTTTAGATAACACAGGTGTAAGTCTTGGTTTTAGAAATAACAGTTTTATATTAGATAAAAATGGTGCAACATTTATAAATGCTAATGGAGAAAATGTATCTTTTACATCTATTAATGGTGGAACTATTACAACAGGTGAAACTGTAATAAATGGTTCTTCAATCACTACAAAAGATTTATATGTAGATAATATTCATTTGAATGGTGCTATTACAGATGGTAATGGTAATGTTGTAGGTGGAGGAGATTTATCACTTGGTGCAGATGGTACATTAGATCTTAAATATAATGCTAATGGTATTACTAATACTTTTGTTAGTGGTGCAACAGGGGTTCATTCTTCCTTTAGCAATGGTACAACAACAGCTAGCAGCAGTGTAGGATATATTGATGATAAAAATACAATAGGAATTAAAGATCAAGTAGGAAATACTAGTGTTACTACAACTACTGATGGTACAACATTTGCAAATGGTAGTGGTTCTACAACAATTAATGGCGGTAATATTACAACAACTGGTGATGTAACAGTTGGTGGAGATTTATCTGTTGGAGATAACTTTAAAGTTGATGGAACAACTGGTAATGTAACTGGTGGAACATATAATGGAGTACAAATTTCTACAGATAAAGATGGTAATGCTATAATTGGTGGCACAAATATTGGCGATTTAGCAACAAATGAAGAAGTAAATAAAGTAAATGATAAAGTAGATGCAGTTGATAATAAAGTTGGAGATACATCAAAACTTGATAAAGAAATTACAGACAATCAGAATTATAAAGATAATCAAAATCTTGTTGGTGCAGTAAATGCCGAAGCTGATATTCGTCGTAATGAAATTTCTAGAATTGATGGTCAGATTGAACAATTAGATGGTAGAGTAGGTAGTTTGGAAAATCGTATGAGTGATGTAGAAGATCGCATCGATAAAGTAGGTGCTATGTCTGCAGCTATCGCAAACCTTCGTACTATGGGCTTTGACCCAGAAGCTCCAACAGAAATCGCTATTGGTGTAGGTCAGTATAAGAGCGAAACAGGTCTTGCTCTTGGTATATTCCATTATCCAAATCAAGACTTTATGCTCAGTGCAAGCATTTCCACTTCTGGTGATGAAGTAATGGGCGGTATCGGTGCTACATGGAAACTCGGTCGTAAATCTGCTGCTGAAAAAGCAAAAGATGAAGAAGCAAGACGTCTTGAAAAAGCTGAAGAAATGAAAAAATTAGCTCAAGATGCAAAAGTAAAAGCTCAGGCTGAAAGACATGCTAAATTATTAGCAGAAAGAGAAGCTCAAAAAACAGCTTAATTGCTAAATTATAAGTTATAAATCTAGAGGATAAGCGGCAGATATTCTGTCGCTTATCTATTATAAAAAAATAGTGATAGTAAAGGATGTTGTTTAATATGAAAAAAGTTATATTTATAGTAACATTAATTATGATGATGGCTTTTAGTGGATTATGTTTTGCAGCTGATGGTAATGATTTAAATAAAGAACAAAAAATAGCAGAAACTTTTATGGAAGTATTCACTAAAGATCAAATTCCTGCATATGATGTAGTTAGTAAAGATTTTTCAGATACCTTAAAAACAAATGTAAATGAAAAAGCTTACAAAGATTTATCTAAACAAATCAAAGAACAATATGGTAATGTCAAAGAAGTTAAGTTCTATAATTTTCAAAAATTTGACCAAGGCGATAGAGTAACTTATGTAGCAGCATTTGATAAAGAACAAGCTGTAGCTATTATGCTTGCATTTGATAAAGACAAAAAATTAACAGATTATGTATTTACTCCATTACAAGTAGAAGAAGCTTCTAAATAATATAGGTAGTGAATATGGACATTATAAAAGATAATATAGGCATAATAGGAGTTTTTTTTGTAGTTATTATAGGTGTGGGTATATTTTTTTTGAGTAAACCTGCAAAACCAGTAGAAGCACAATCAAATAAAATGATTGGAGAAACAAATATTGGTACTGTATATATAGATACAGATACTATAGAAACAGTAAAAAAAGATGGACATTTTTATTTAATAGTATCTGCTGAAGAACACTACAAAGAAAGTGATTTTTTAACTGAACTTAGAAAAGGTGAAGATTTAAAAGATACTATTTCTTCATTAACATTATATATGTTTACTAATGATGGAAGATATTATTGTATGCCACAAAGATATTTAATTGATTCACAAGGTAAAGTTTGTGGTGATTTAGGTTCTAGTATGCAATTACAAATGATTGATGATGAAATAATTTTTAAGATTTATACAAATGCATTAAAAACTTTAGAAGATAAAAATCGTTTTCGAAAAATGATGGAGAAATAAATGCATTTAAATAAGATATGCCCAGTTTGTCATCAATCTTTTGAAGCTAGAAGAAAAGATCAAGTGTATTGTACCTATTATTGTCGAAAAAAACATCATAAAGAAACATACTATAGTAAAAATAGGATTGTAGAAGATTTTAATGATGAAGATACACATGTTATATTAAGACAATTTAGATGTAAAAAATGTCATGAATTAGTAACAGTTGTAAATAAGCATGATAGGCGAACTATTTTTTGTTCACCTCGTTGTGAAAAGTTATATTGGAAACATCCTAAAAAAATGATAAATAAAAATTAAATATTGTGAAAAAGATAGTAAAAGAGGAAATTAAATTTTTTAATTTCCTCTTTTTTATTTGCTTTTTTTTATTTTTTATGTATAATAATAAAGGTAATAGGTATTACCTTTCAAGAAAGAGGGTTGATTATGGAACAAATTGGGAAAAAAGATTATATTAATGAAAAAATTCCTGTAAGTAAATTAACAATATTAGGATTTCAACATGTATTAGTAATGTATTCAGCGGCAGTAATTGTGCCAATAATTTTAGCTAATGCTTTGCAATTATCTAATTTAGATTTAGCTTTTTTGATTTCGGCAGATTTATTTACTTGTGGTATTGCTACTTTTTTACAATCCTTTGGTATTGGTCGATTTATTGGAATTAAATTACCAGTAGTATTGGGATGTGCAGTAATAACATTAGGTCCTATGATTTCTATCGGTAAAACTGGTGGAATGACAGTTTTATATGGTGCAATTTTATTATCTAGTGTATTAGTTTTTGCGTGTTCATTTTTTATTAATAAGATTATTAAATTCTTTCCACCAATAGTAATAGGGTCTTTAGTAACTATCATTGGTTTTTCATTAGTTCCTTTGGCTTTACAAGATATGGCAGGTGGAATTGGATCAGAAAATTTTGGTGACCCAATAAATTATTTAGTTGCTATTTTTGTATTGATAATTATTTTGTTGATAAATCGTTTTTGCAAAGGTTTTGCAAAATCTATAGCTATTTTAGTAGGCTTAATTTTAGGTACAATATTTGCTAGTTTCTTTGGTATGGTAGATTTATCTCATTTAAATGATGCAGATTGGTTTAAGCTTATTCATCCATTGCATTTTGGTGTTCCAGAATTCACATTCAACAGTGTAGTTGTAATGTCTATCTTTTTAGTTATTAGTGTGGCTGAATCTGTGGGAATTTTTTACATGATTGCTGATATTTGTGAAGTGAAAATAACGCCAAAAGATATAGCAAATGGTATTCGAGCTGAAGGTTGTGCTCAATTTTTAGGCGGATTATTCAATTCTTTCCCATATGTTACTTTTTCTGAAAATGCAGGACTTATGACTGTTACAGGCGTAAGAAATAGATTTGTATTAGTAGCTGCAGCAATTATTTTAGTTATCTTAGGTCTTGTTCCTAAATTTGCGATGCTCACTACATTAATTCCTCATCCAGTATTAGGCGGAGCTATGATATGTCTATTTGGTACAATTGGTGCAAATGGTATTAAAATCTTATCTAGTGTAGATTTTAAAAAGAATGAGAATATTATTATTGTAGCTTGTAGTATTGGTATTGGTTTAGGAACAACTGTTACACCAGGGCTTTTTAATGAAATGCCAGAAATTTTGAAAATGCTTCTAGAAAATGGTATTTTTACAGGCACTGTTACAGCTATTATTTTGAATACTTTATTTAATTATAGTGAAATTTTTAAAACAAAATAAAATATGGATATATCTGGTAGAGATAAATTGACAGCTTGATTTTTTCAGTCATATAATTAAAACAAAATTAGTTAATTAGTAGAGGATTTGTAAATGAAATTTTGTAAAGTAAAAGAACAAGCATTGAGTCAATTAACAAAACAATCTATTTTACAGTATATACAATCAATGGATTTATCTATATCAAACAAGCTCCCTAGAGAAGAATTATTGGCTCAAGAATTAGGTGTTAGTAGAATTACTGTAAGAAGTGCATTAAATGAGCTTGCTAGTGAAGGTATTATTTTTCGTAAACAGGGAAAAGGAACATTCGTTAATCAACAAGCTTTGGGAATGAATGTAGTATTTAATCCTATTGGAGATTTACGTGATGTAATTGCTAATAGTGGTTATGAAGTAAAAACAGAAGTGTTATCTACTAATAGGCGTTTAGCTACAGATGATGAAGCTAAGAAATTACAGTTAGATAATAATGAAGAAGTTTTTATTGTTGAGCGAATGTTTTATGCTAATGAGATGCCAGCTATTTATTGTGTTGATAGAATTCCTGTAAAAATAGTTAAAGAGAATTTTTTGCAAAACTGCTTAGATGTGTCTATATATAAATATTTTAGTGAATTTTTAAAGCGTACAATTATTTGGGACAAAGTAGAATTATCTACAATAACAAATCAGGAATTATCTTCTTTGACTGATTATTTTAAATGTGAACAAATAACAAGCTTTTTAAATTGCGATATTATCAATTTTGATAATAATGATGAACCTGTCTTTTATGCTAATGAATATGTAGATACAAAATTTATTCATTATCAATTAATTAGACAAAAGAAATATTAATTATAAGTAATTTGTGAGGTAAAATTATGGATCATTTATTTTATTTAAGAAAAGCAATTGAAGTATCAAAAAAATCTCGTGAACATGGAAATACTCCATTTGGTGCTATTTTAGTAGACGGTGAAGGCAATATTTTATTAGAACAAGAAAATATTGAAATCACAGAATCTAATTGTAGTGGTCATGCTGAAACTAGCTTAATGATAAAAGCTTCTAAAAAATACAGTAAAGATTTCTTATGGAATTGCACTCTTTATTCTACTGCTGAACCTTGTGCAATGTGTGCAGGTGCTATATATTGGGGCAATGTAGGTAAAGTAGTTTATGGTATTAGTGAAAAACGCCTTTTAGAATTAACTGGTGATGATGAACAAAATCCTACTTTTGATTTACCATGTAGAGAAGTATTCGCTAGAGGTCAAAAAGATATAAAAGTAGAAGGTCCATTCCCAGAAGTGGAAAACGAAGTAGTAGAAGTTCATAAAGATTATTGGAATAAATAATTTGAGATAAATAATAAAATAAGTAATATAGGAAAGCTTGATGAAATCTTAGAAAATATAGATAAGATTTTATCAAGCTTTTTATTTTTAGCTATTAATCATAGAGCATTTTGTAAATAACAAGGTTTATTATGGATAAAATGTATAAAATTTTTATCTTTTTTCTTAAAAATAATGTAAATATGTAAATTTTTTATGGATTTTATGATATAATGGAAAGCGTATTATTTTATAAATTAAGGGTGTGATAATTTGAAAAATCTTAGTATGAGTGCTAAAGTTTTTCTAGGTTTTGGGATAGGGATTATCTTAGGTCTTATTTTTCAAAAAGATATTTTATGGTTACAACCTATTGGAGATTTATTTTTAAAACTCATCAAGATGATTGTTGTTCCTGTTGTATTTTTATCTATTATTAGTGGAATATCTAGTATAGGTGATATTGGAAAATTAAAACGCATAGGAACAAAGGTAGTAGGGTTTTATATTGTAACTACAGTGCTTTCTGCGATTATTGGACTTATTGTGGCACATATAATGAAGCCAGGTGCTGATTTTGCTGTAAGTCAGATTGTAGATACAGGTGAAGTGATAAAACCTGCTGAGCCAATGACTGTTAGCCAGACTATTTTGAGCATGGTTCCTGATAATCCTATAACAGCTTTAGCTACAGGTAATTTAATGCAAATTATCGTATTTGGGGTATTTATTGGTATTGCGATAACTATTTTGGGTGATAGAGTAAAAAATGTTAAAAAAGTTATTGATGAAGCCAATGTTATTATGTTTAAAATCACAGATATGGTAATGCAAGTAACTCCATTTGGGGTAACTGCTTTAGTTGCTTGTAGTGTTGGGGAATATGGTTTATCTATTTTTAATATTTTAGGTAAATTTATTTTAACTCATTACATAGGTGCTTTTTCTGTAGTCTTGTTTATGTATATATTCATCATTAAATATATTGCTAAGATTTCATTAAAAGACTTTTTTACTAAAATTACAGAAATTTGGTTAGTAGCATTTAGTACAACAAGTAGTTCTGGTACTTTACCTGTTAGCTTACGTGTTACTGAAGAAAAATTTAAAGTAAAAGATGAATTAGCATCATTTACTTTGCCTATTGGTGCAACTATCAATATGAATGGGATTGCTGTATATTATGCTGTTACTGTATTATTTGTAGCTCAAGTATATGGTGTAGAACTTTCTTTAATGCAACAAGTTATGTTTATCTTTATGACTACATTGATTTCCATAGGTACTCCTGGTATTCCAAACAGTGGCATTGTATTGACTATAATGTTACTTACAACAATGGGGCTTCCTATTGAAATTATGGGTATGATAGTTGGTATCTTCCGTTTAATAGATATGATTCATACTGCACTCAATGTAACAGGCGATGTAGTAAGTACATTGGCTGTAGCACGTATTGAACATATGTATAAAGAATAATTTTAAAGGTGGATTATTATGAGTGATGAAAATAATAAAATGAAGCGAGGGCTGAAAAATCGCCATATGCAAATGATTGCACTTGGTACTTCTATTGGTACGGGGCTGTTTTATGGTTCTGCACCAACAATTAAATTAGTAGGTCCAGGGATTATTTTATCTTATACTTTAGCTGGTGTTTTCATTTTCTGTATCATGAGAATGGTAGGGGAAATGTCTGTAAGAGAGCCTGTATCTGGTTCATTTGTTTATTTTGCGAATAAATATTTAGGCCCTTTTGCAGGTTATTTAGCAGGTTGGAATTATTGGTTTTTATATTTATTAGTTTGCTTTGCGGAATTATCTGCAATCGCTATTTATGTAAATTATTGGCTTCCTGATGTGCCTCATTGGATAACAGTTTTAGTCTGTATTGTAGTAGTAACAACTGTAAATTTAATCAATGTAAAAACTTTTGGTGAAGCAGAATTTTGGGCATCATTTATTAAAATTTTAGCTATCTGCTGTATGATTGTATTTGGTTTTTATTTGATATTTACAACAATGGGACCATTTCCTGATAATTTCAGTAATTTATGGAATAATGGTGGCTTTTTCCCTAATGGTGCTTGGGGATTTGCACAGTCTTTAGCTGTAGTTATGTTTTCTTTTGGCGGTGTAGAATTAATCGGTATTGCAGCAGGAGAAGCTGAAAACCCAGAAAAAACTTTACCTAGAGCTATAAATGAAGTATTGCTTCGTATCTTAATTTTCTATATTGGTACTATGGTAGTATTGATGACACTTGCTCCATGGGATGAAGTTGGTTTAAATGCTAGCCCATTTGTACAGATTTTCTCTAATATTGGTATTCCAGCAGCAGCTAATATTTTAAACTTCGTAGTAATTGTAGCAGCACTTTCTGTATATAATAGTAGTTTATATAGTACATCTCGTATTTTGCACAATTTAGCACAAAATGGAAATGCACCTAAGATGTTTGCTTCTTTATCTCGTCGTGGTATACCAATGGTAGGTATTTTGGTATCTACAGCAATTTCTTTATTGCTTGTAATTTTGACTTATATTTTACCTGAAAAAGTTTTCATGTATTTATTATCAACTGTAGTTGCAGCACTTGTTATCACATGGGCAACTATAGCTATAACTCATATGAAATTTAGAATGAAATTCATACAGGAAAATCGTTTGGATGAACTTCATTTTAAAGCATTTTTATTCCCGTATATTAATTATTTTTGTTTTATTTTCTTAGCTGCTATTGTAGTGATTATGTTCTTTATGGAAGACATGAGAATATCTTTAGGGGCATTAGTAGTTTGGGTAGCATTTATTTATATAACATATAAATTGAGAGCAAAAGTATAATAAGGTATGAATTAAGATGAAAAGCATTAACTATTGATTTTTGATAGTTAGTGCTTTTTGTCTGTAATTTTTATACATATTATTTTATTATTTGTAGGGATTTTTTATTTGTTTATTGTAGAGTTGATAAGGTAAATGATAATATATTATTTATGTTTTTAGATTTTATTAAAAAAGGTGGATAGATATGGATAATAATGAACACAAAATGAAGAGGGGCTTAAAAAGTCGTCATATGCAAATGATTGCTTTAGGGGCTTCTGTTGGTACAGGTTTATTTTATGGTTCTGCACCAACAATCAAATTAGTAGGGCCTGGTATTATTTTATCTTATTTATTAGCAGGGATTTTTATTTTCTTTGTCATGAGAATGTTGGGTGAAATGTCTGTTAGAGAACCAGTATCTGGTTCTTTCAGTTATTTTGCTGATAAATATTGGCATAGATTTGCAGGTTATTTAGCAGGTTGGAATTATTGGTTTTTATATATGATAGCTGGTATGGCTGAATTATCCGCAACAGCAACATATGTCAATTTCTGGTTACCTGATTTTCCACAATGGCTCACTATTTTAATTTGTATTTTAGTAATTATAACTGTTAATTTAATCAATGTAAGTTTTTATGGTGAATCAGAATATTGGGCATCATTTATTAAAATAACAGCTATTTGCTGTATGATTGTTTTCGGTTTGTATTTAATTTTTACAACAATGGGACCATTCCCTCAAAATTTCAGTAATTTATGGGTAAATGGTGGATTTTTTCCTAACGGTGCTTGGGGCTTTGCGGCTTCTTTAGCAGTAGTTATGTTCTCTTTTGGTGGTGTAGATTTAATTGGGATAACAGCAGGAGAAGCTGAAAATCCAGAAAAAACTTTACCAAAAGCTATAAATCAAATTTTAATTCGTATTTTAATTTTCTATATCGGTACTATGGTAGTATTGATGAGTCTTTCTTCATGGGATCAAGTTGGTTTTCAAGGCAGTCCATTTGTACAGATTTTCTCTAATATTGGTATTTCAGCAGCAGCTAATATTTTAAACTTTGTTGTATTAGTAGCAGCATTATCTGCATATAATGGTATTTTATATGGTACATCTCGTATGCTTTATGGTTTAGCAAAAGAAGGAAATGCACCAAAAATTTTCGCTTCCTTATCTCGTACTGGTATTCCAATGGTAGGGATTTTAGTATCAGCAGTTATTGGTATAATTCTTGTAATAATGACATATTATTTCCCTAAAGAATTATTTATGTATTTATTATCTATTGTAGTAGCTGGCTTAATCATCAGCTGGTTTATTATCACTATTACACATATGAAATTTAGATTGAAATTTACTCGTGAAAATCGTTTAGATGAACTTAAATTTAAATCTTTATTTTATCCCTATACAAATTATTTCTGTATCTTGTTCTTAATTGCAGTAGTAGTGATTATGACACAAATACCAGATATGTTGATTTCTATAATAGTTTTACCTATTTGGGTAATATTTATTTATATGACATATTTATTTAAAAAGAAAGATTGAAGGTGTAAATCATGAATTTAGAAGTAATTCATCATGTGGCAATTATCGTATCTGATTATGCGAAATCTCGTCATTTTTATGTAGATTTATTGGGTTTTGAAGTAATTAGAGAACATCATAGAGAAGATAGAAATGATTATAAGCTAGATTTAAAATTAGGTAGTTGTGAATTGGAGATTTTTGGTAAAGCAGATGCACCAAAACGTGTAAATAATCCGGAAGCTTGTGGACTTAGACATTTAGCTTTTAAAGTGGAATGTATAGAAAAGACTGTAGCAGAATTAGAAAAATTGGGCATTGAATGTGAACCAATTAGATGGGACGATTTTACGCAGAAAAAAATGACATTTTTTAAAGACCCTGATGGACTGCCATTGGAATTACATGAATAGAATATAATAAAAAGAGATTTATGAATTTGTTTATATAGAGCAAAGGTAATAAATCTCTTTTTATTTTAATAATCTTTTAATTTATTTCTAATAGATTTCTTATTGAATATGTTCATTAAAAATGATAATATAAGGTTAATGAATATATTCAATGGAGGTTGAATTTACAATGAAAAAAATCAGAGTTTTATTAATGATGGTACTTTGTTTGGCATTTGCTTCAACTGCAGCATTTGCTTCAAGTGCAGTAGACCAAGTAAGAAGTTTACATGGTCATATAATTGAAATTAGTGGTAATATGGTTACAATTGAAGGGGAAAATCCTCAAGATGTAGTTGCAGTACATTTAAATTGGGATACTGAAATTGTAAATGGCAGAAATGGTAATGATGTTGATTTTAATCGTTTAGAAGTAGGCGATGAACTTACTGCTTATTATAGTGCTAGTGCTACACGTAGCTTACCACCACAAAGCAGAGCTTATGCTTTAGTAATGGGTAATGGTGAACATGATGCTATTTATATGCAAGTTGCTGAAGTAAACAAAGTAAAAAATGGCGTAGAAGTATTAAATAGTAATGAAGATACATTAGTAACTATTCCTACAAAAGTAGAAGACGATGCTAATGAATTAAGAGCAGGCGATAGAATTTTAGTTTGGTATGATTTTGTAGCTATGAGTATGCCTGGTAAAGCTACTGCAACTAAAGCTGAAATTTTAGATTAATAAACACAATAGTTAAACTCAAAAAAATAATATGAAAAGATTGCACCCCAAAAGTTAAAGTAAATGCTTTTGGGGTGTTTCTATAGATAGAGGTTTTTATTTTAATTTAGATATTTTTTTAGTATAATAAAGCAATATAAGCTTTTTTTAGTGACTACAATTAAATAAAAGTAGGAAAATTTAAATATAAAAAGGATTGATTATATTGCAAAAAAATTTAGTAGATATTTTTAGTCTTAATATACTAAAAATCATAAAAACTTTTGTATTTTTTTGGTTGTTATTGTGTATATACCGAATAATTTTTATCGGGGGAATGCATGAGTATATTGCCGTAGATAGTGATTTTAGTTTGATTTTTACTGCTATTTATAGTGGAGCGAAATTAAGCTTACAGACGGCGGGGGTTCTTACTTTATGTATGCTTATAAGCTTGGTAGCAGAGGGTTTTTCTAAGCGTTTAAGATGGTTTAGACAGGTTTGTTCTTTTTGTGTATTATTTATTACTACATTGTTATTTATTGCAAGATTTCCCTTTTATCAACAATTCCATAGTGGTTTTAATCAAATGATATTTACAGCAATGCATGAAGATGTTTATGCATTATTTATTTCATTAATTGAAGAATTTCATTTGCCATTAAAGTTATGTATAGTAGTTTTATTGGTTTGTGTATTAAATTATATATTTAATAAATTTATTGATAAAAAATGGGGATTTTTTAAATGGTCTAAACTAAAAAGTAAGTATAGACTTATAATTTTATTGATTGGTGTATATTTATTGGCTACGTTATCTTTATATGGCGGTGGCTGGAGCTGGAAATCTGGTGTGAATTGGGAAAATGCAGGAATTACAAATGATACATTTTTAAATGAGTCTATTTTAGATGATTATCAATCTATTTATCGAGCATATGCAAATCAAATGCGTATGGAAGCTTGTAATGGACTTAGTTTTTCAGCGCAAAATGTGAGAGATTTAGCAAAATCTTTAACAAATAAAGATGGCGGAAATGATTTAAGTATATATCTAGCTAAAGAAGCAACAGGGGCTAAGATAGAAAAACCAAAACATATTTTTGTGATTGTATCAGAAAGCTATGCGAACTGGCCATTATTAGATAAATATAGCAATTTGCATATTGCTGATAATATGAAAAAAATAATCGCTGAAGATGATACGATTTATACTTCGCATATGTTGCCTAGTGGCTCAAGTACAGTAGGTGCTTTAATGACTATGGTTACAGGCATGGCAAATTCTAATTTATATTTGACAACTATGCCAGAAGCATTAGCAAATCCTTATATCACGGCAACAGCACCACAGATGAAAAATTTAGGCTATGAAACAAGTTTTTGGTATGCTGGACCAGCGACTTGGGAAAATATTCAAGAATTTACATTAGCACAAGGATTTGATAATTTTTATAGTAGAGGCAATATTGACCCTAATGCTACAGGTAGCGTATGGGGTGCTGATGATGAATACTTATATGATGCTATTTTTAAACAGATTGATGATAATAAAATGACTTTTTCAGTGATTTTAAATACATCAAATCATTCACCATTTAATATTGACTTGGAAAAAGTGGGCTTTGATGCTAGTAAGGTAGTCGAAGGCTTGCCAGATAAAGAAAAAAATAATCAAGAATTAATCAAAGAACTTGGTCATTTTTGGTATGCAGATAAGATGGCAAGTGATTTCATTAATAAAGTCAAAGCAAAATATCCAGATAGTTTATTTATTTTCGTAGGCGACCATGCTGATAGATATAATATCGATAAAGTACCTACAATGTATGAACGCTATAGCGTGCCACTTATCATCACAGGAAAAGGCATACAAAAAGATTTATTGCCAGAAGATATGGCAGGAAGTCAAATAGATATTATGCCAACAGTGATAGATTTAATAGCTCCAGAAGGTTTTACTTATTATAGTGTGGGGAAATCTTTGAGTGAAAATAAATTAGGTCAAAGTTATGCTTTTTGGATAACTGCTGATGCTATCGGTAATACTGATGATTTAGTAGAAAAACCACAATATTTTAATCGTGAAGCCTTGCCAGATAGAACTGTTTTAGAAAATTATATCAATGGTGTAAGAGCTATTTCTTGGTGGCTTGGCAAATATGGTACAATTATAGATGAAGCCTTGTTGCAGTAAAATAAGAATAAGGTATAATTATATAGAAAAATAAAAAAGATAGGGTGAATAATTTTGAGTAATTTAGAAGTTGGTATTGTAGGATTGCCAAATGTGGGTAAATCTACTTTATTTAATGCTATTACAAAAGCAGGTGCAGAAGCAGCAAACTATCCATTTTGCACAATTGAACCAAATGTAGGTGTTGTAGATGTTCCTGATGAAAGATTAAAAGTTCTTCATGAAATGTACAATTCTAAAAAAACTACTCCTGCAAGCGTAAGCTTTGTTGATATTGCAGGTTTAGTAAAAGGCGCTTCTCGTGGTGAAGGTTTAGGAAATAAATTCTTATCCCATATTCGTCAAGTAGATGCAGTAGCTCATGTTGTACGTTGTTTTGCTAGTGGTGATATTACTCATGTTGAAGGTAGTGTAGACCCAATTCGTGATATTGAAATCATCAACACTGAACTTTGTTTAGCAGACCTTGATTCTGTAGAAAAACGTTTAGATAGAGTTTCTCGTACAGCTAAAAGCGGTAATAAAGAAGCTCGTGCTGAAGAAGCTGTTTTGGAAAAAGTAAAAAAAGTAGTAGAAGAAGCTATTCCAGCACGTCAGGCAGAACTCAGTGAAGATGAATTAGAACTCATCAAAGATTTGAATTTATTGACTTTAAAACCTACATTATATGTAGCAAATGTAAGTGAAGATGAAGCAGCTACTGCTGAAAATGATAATGAATATGTAGCAAAAGTAAAAGAATATGCTCAAAAAGAAAATGCAGGCGTTGTAGTAATTTCCGCTAAAGTAGAATCTGAAATTGCAGAACTCGATGAAGAAGAAGCAAATGAATTTTTATCTGATTTAGGACTTGATGAATCTGGTCTTAATAAATTAATCAAAGCAGCTTTTAAATTATTAGGTCTTATGACTTTCTTGACAGCTGGTGAAGATGAATGTCGTGCATGGACTATTAAAGTGGGTACAAAAGCTCCACAGGCTGCCGGTAAAATTCACTCTGATATAGAACGTGGCTTCATTCGTGCAGAAATCGTATCTTATGATGATTTAGTAGCTTCTGGAAGTGTAGCAGCAGCTCGTGAAAAAGGTCAAGTGCGTGTAGAAGGTAAAGATTATATCATGCAAGATGGCGATGTTACACATTTCCGTTTCAATGTTTAATGCATAAATAAATATAGGGAAAATTCTTCCCTATATTTTATCTGGAAAATTTTAATAAAATTTTAATAATTTAATTAATTTAAAGCAAAAGGAGTGTTATTTATGCGTAAATTTACTTTGGTTAGTATGATAATGGCTCTATGTATATTGTTTTCTTGTAGTTTAGTGCAAGCTCAAGAAATGAGAACTATTGCAGTAGATGGTAGCTCTACAATAAAAGTAGCACCGAATAAAGCAACTGTAAGTATTAGTATTACTAACAGTGCTAAAAATTCTAAAGAGGCAGCAAATAAAAATGCTGCAGTAATGAATAAGATTCAAAGTGCATTATTGGGATTAACAATAACAGAAGAAAATATCCAAACAACTAACTATAGTTTATATCCTATATATGATGCGAAAAGTAATAGTAGGGAAATTACTGGCTATAGTGTAACTAATGAAATAAGTGTAAATATCGATAATATCGCACTTGTTGGTATAGTTATTGATACAGCTATAAATTCTGGTGCAAGTAATGTTGATTCTATAGAATTTGGGTTAAAAGATAGTCAGCAATATAAAGAAAAAGCCTTACGAGAAGCTATTTTAGATGCAAAACGTAAAGCTGAAGTAGTAGCATCTACATTGGGTAAAAATATTGTAAATGTAGTAAGTGTAAATACTAATAATACGTATATTGAAACAAGAAATATGAATAATGCTATGTATATGAAATCAAGTGCTGATATGTCAGCAAGTTCTCCAGTACAAGAAGGAGAAATAAATGTAAGGTCTAATGTATCAGTAGTTTTTGAAATGAATTGATAATTATTTTGATGGATTAAATTAAAAACGACTTTAGTAATCTAAAGTCGTTTTTTTATACATAATATTATAATTTTTCGTCAGCATATTTAATTAAAATATGAGCAGATTTACGATTTGTAGCAAGTGGAATATTGTGAACGTCACAAATACGAAGAAGGGCATTGATATCTGGTTCATGTGGCTGAGCGTTTAGTGGGTCACGCATAAAAATAACGTAATCAACTTTTTCTGTAGCAACCATAGCACCGATTTGTTGGTCGCCACCTAATGGGCCAGACATCATAGTTTCAACGTTAAGATTATACTTTTCATTGATTAATGTACCAGTTGTACGAGTTGCTACTAGATGGAAATGTTTAAGAGTTTCAAGATGATTACCAACAAACTCGAGCATTTCTTCTTTTTTTTGGTCATGGGCAATTAATGCGATAGTTTTCATAAATTTAACACCTACTTAATAATATAATTCCTTTTCATTTGTTATGGAACAAAGAAAAGGAATATAGGAGAAATAATAAAACATAAAAGGATTTCCATATATTAATCTTCTTTGTATCGACATAAACATCTAAAGGATATTATAAGTATAAACTATTTGACTTTTTTGGTAAAGAAAAATTCAGGTAAAATAATTCCAAGATAAGGTATTAATAAATTTGATAGCTTGTTATATAATATTACTTTAAAGTGTTGATAGAGCATATTTATTGCGGTATAATTATAAAAAATGAATTATATTCATATTTTGAAGAGGTGTGGGTGTGTATCCTATTAATTTAATTTTGGATAATAAGCCTTGTGTAGTCTTAGGTGGCGGACATGTGGCACTAAGAAAAGTAAAAGGTTTATTAGAGGCAAAGGCAAAAGTTACAGTTATCTCTCCTCAAATAGTGGAAGGTTTGGCTAAATTAGTGGAAACAAAAGCTATAATTTGGCAAAAAAAATGCTATGAACAAGGAGATTTAACTGATTTTATTTTGGCTATTTGCGCTATAGGCAATGAAGAAGTAAATGCACAAGTTCGAAAAGAAGCAAATCAAAAAAAAGTGATATTAAATGTAGTTGATAGATTAGAATTTTGTGATTTTGCTTTGCCTGCAAAAATTAGAAGAGGTGATTTATTAGTAACTTTTTCAACTAATGGAAAATCACCAGCATTATCTAGATATTTGCGTTGTAAAATGGAACGAGAATTTGACGAAACATATGCAAATTGGTTAGATAAATTAGTGCAATTAAGAAAAGAAGCTATTGAAAAATTGCCAACAAGTGATGACCGTGAAATCTTTTGGCGTAGTGCGTTAAGTGATGATGTGATGGAACTTGTAAGGGCTAAAAAATATGATGAAGCGGAGGCGAGCATAAGAGATGCAATTAGTGGTTTTAGGGCTTAATCATAAAACTGTATCTGTAGAAGTACGTGAAAGATTTGCCATTTCTGTTGACAATATTAATAAAGGATTACGTCATTTAGATAATTATAATGGAATTAGTGAAGTTGTAATTTTATCTACTTGCAATCGCACAGAAATCTATGCTGTTGTAGATGATGCAAACGAAAATATGCAAGATGTAAAAGAGTTTTTCTTCACGCTTGCAGGAAGTGATGATGCGAAAGATGAGTATTTTTATTATCATGTAGATAAAGATTGTATACGTCATTTATTTGCAGTAGCTTCTAGCTTGGATTCACTTATCATTGGTGAAGGTCAGATTTTAAGTCAGGTAAAAAAAGCTTATTCAATGGCAAGAGAAGCTCAAGCGACAAGTACAATTTTAAATACTTTATTTCATCGTGCGATTACTACTGGAAAAAGAGTACGTACAGAAACTAGAATTGCTTATAATGCAGTATCTGTTAGTTATGCCGCTGTACAGTTAGCTTTAAAGATTTTCGGCAGTCTAGAACATAGCAATACGCTTATCTATGGTGCAGGTCAAATGGCAGAACTCACTGCTCGTAATTTAATGGGCAAGGGCGCTAAGAAAATTTATGTAGCTAATAGACATTTTGATAAAGCACAGGAATTAGCTAGTCAATTTGGCGGTGAAGCAGTAGGTTTCCGTGATGCTTTGCGCAAAGCAAATGATGTAGATATTGTAGTAACTTCCACAGGAGCACCTCATTATGTAGTAAAACCTTGGGAAACACAATTATTCATGTCTAAGCGTAAAGGTAGACCGCTTGTCATCATTGATATAGCAGTGCCTCGTGATGTTGACCCAGATGTAGCAGAGATAAAAGGCGTAGAATTATATAATATTGATGATTTAGAAGCTGTAGTTGAAGATAATATCAAAGAACGTGAATATGAAGCATATCAAGCTCAAAAAATTATTGATGAAGAAGTAAATTCAATTTTAGAGCGTTTTCAATATTTATCTTGTCAGCCAGTAATGGCTCGTTTATCAACGAAAGCTGAGCGCATTCGTCGTCGCGAAGTGAAACGAGCAATGACAAAACTTGGCGATTTAACTGAAAGTCAGGTTAGAGAAATTGAACATATGTCACATATGATTGTTCGTAAATTATTGCGTGAGCCAATGATTAAGTTAAACAGTTTTGCAGGAACACAACAAGAAGATTATTATGTGAATGCTGTAACTAAGTTATTTAAAATAGATGTATTAAAAGAGAGGGAATAATAGTGCGTAAAAAGATTGTTATTGGTACACGTAGCAGTAAATTAGCATTATGGCAGGCAGAATATGTGGCAGATCGTCTACGTAAACAATATGAAGGTTTGGAAGTTGAATTGATGCATATTGTTACTAAAGGCGATAAAATTCTTGATGTGCCACTTGCTAAAATCGGTGGCAAAGGATTATTTACAAAAGAACTTGAAGTAGCAATGTTAGAAAAACGTGTAGATTTAGCAGTACATAGTTTAAAAGATATGCCTACTGTATTACCAACAGGATTATCTTTGACCACTATAACTAAGCGTTTAGATTGTGGAGATGCACTAGTTAGTCCAAAATATAAAACTTTAGAAAATTTACCACAAGGGGCTAAGGTAGGAACTTCTAGTCTTCGTCGCAAGGCTCAATTATTAAAAGCACGACCAGATTTAGATATTCATAGTCTTCGTGGAAATGTAAACACAAGACTTCGTAAATTAGAAGAAGAAAATTTTGATGCTATTGTTTTAGCAGTAGCAGGGCTTAAAAGATTAGGCTTTGGTGATAAAATAACACAGATTATTCCTCGTGAAATTTGTCTTCCAGCTGTAGGTCAAGGTGCTTTGGCTATAGAAACTAGAGAAGATGATGAAGAAATAAAACAAATGCTTGAATTTTTGCATGATGATAAAACAGCAGATGCGACAAAAGCAGAACGTAGTTTTTTAGCTCGTGTTGAAGGCGGTTGCCAAGTGCCAGTGGGTGTTTATGCTCAAGTTGAAGATGATGATAGATTATCAGTAGAAGCAGTAATTGGTTCTATTGATGGCAAATGTATAATTCGTGATAAAGTCATAGGTTCAAGAAATGAAGCACAAGTTTTAGGAAAAATTTTGGCAGAAAAACTTTTAGCTAATGGTGGACTTGAGATTATGCAAAGCTTGGGTTTATGCTGTTTAGACAAAGCATAAATAAGTAATTGGGTATTAATTTATCTTTTGGAGGTTTTTATTAATGAATGGAATGGTTTATTTAGTAGGTGCAGGTCCTGGAGATTATCGCCTAATTACTTTAAAGGGAAAAGAATGTTTAGAAAAAGCAGATGTAGTTATTTGTGATTATTTAGCAGATAAACGTTTGATGGCTTTTGCTAAAGATGATATAGAATATATCTATGTAGGTAAAAAAGCTGGTAATCACGCAATGCGTCAAGAAGACATTAGCCAACTTATCGCTGATAAAGCGAAAGAAGGAAAATGCGTGGTACGCTTAAAAGGTGGCGACCCATTTGTATTTGGTCGCGGCGGTGAAGAAGCAGAAGTTTTAAAGAAAAATAATGTAGCTTTTGAAATTGTACCAGGTATCAGCTCTGCTATTGCAGCACCTGCTTATGCGGGTATCCCTGTAACTAATCGCAAAGTTGCAGTATCTTTTGCTGTAATCACAGGTCATGAAGACCCAACAAAAGGAAAATCCGATATAAATTGGGAAAAATTAGCTACAGCTGTAGATACTTTAGTATTTTTGATGGGTGTAGGTAATTTACCACATATCACAAGTCAATTGATAAAATATGGAAGAAGTGCAGATACGCCAGCAGCTTTAGTGCGTTGGGGTACAAAAGCAGAACAAGAAGTATTAGTAACTACAGTAGGTAATGCTGTGGAAGATGTAAAAAAACATAATTTAAAACCACCAGCAGTTTTTGTAGTTGGTAATGTAGTAAATTTACGTCAGACAATTCAATGGTTTGATAATAAACCGTTATTTGGCAAAAATATTTTAGTTACAAGAGCTCGTGAACAAGCTTCTAAATTGACAACAGCATTAGAAGATTTAGGGGCAAATTGTATAGAAGCTCCAGCTATAAAAATCACAACTCCTGATGATGATTTTGCAAGTTTAGATAAAGCTATCGCTAAAATCGGTGAATATGAATGGATTATTTTCACTAGTACAAATGGTGTAGATAGATTTTTCGCTCGCTTAAATGAAAAAGGATTAGATGTACGTAGCTTAAGAGATGCTAAAATTGCAGCTATCGGTACAGCTACTGCAAATAAATTAAAAAATTATGGTATCATTGCAGATAAAGTACCAACAATGTTTATGGCAGAAGGTATTTTAAATGTTTTAAAAGATGATATTAAAGAAGGTACAAAAGTCTTAATACCCAGAGCACAAAAAGCTCGTGAAGCTTTACCAATAGGACTTCGTCAATTAGGTGCTGTTGTAGATGTAGCAGAAACATATACTACAAAAATGGCAGATACAAATAAAGAAGAGATAAAAGCTTTATTAAAAGAACATAAAGTAGATATGGTAACTTTTACAAGTTCTTCTACTGTAGAAAATCTTTTAAAATTAATTGATGAAGATAAATCTTTATTAGATAATGTGGCTAAAGCAAGTATTGGCCCTATCACAGCCAATACTTGTAAAAAACATGGGCTTATTGTTGATGTAGAAGCCGATGTATATACTATAGATGGTTTAGTAGCAAAAATAAAAAATTTTGGATGGTGACTATTGATGAAACTCAATACTTTAAGACCACGCCGTTTGCGTTTAAATAGCGCTGTTCGCGACATGGTTCGTGAAAATTCTTTATCTGTAAAGGATTTAATTTATCCTATCTTTGTGGTTGCTGGTGAAAATGTAAAAGAAGAAATTCCTAGCATGCCAGATGTATATCATCTTTCTGTAGATAATGCAGTAAAAGTAGCTAAAGAAGTTTATGAACTTGGAATTCCAGCAATTGAAGTTTTTGGTCTTCCTGAATATAAAGATGAAATAGGTTCTAGTGCATGGGATTTAAATAGCCCTGTACAACGTGCTATGCGTGCAATTAAAGAAGCTGTGCCAAACCTTGTAATTGTTGGTGATGTATGCCTTTGCCAATATACAACACATGGTCATTGCGGTCAGCTTTGTGGTCATGAAGTAGACAATGATGCTACTTTAAAATTATTAGCAAAAGTTGCTGTAAGCCAAGCTCAAAGCGGTGCGGATATCATTGCCCCATCTGATATGATGGACGGCAGAATTGCTGTAATTCGTGAAGCTTTAGATGAAGCTGGATTTAAAAATGTATCTATCATGTCTTATGCAGTAAAATATGCTTCTGGATATTATGGACCATTTAGAGATGCAGCTGATTCTGCTCCTCAATTTGGTGATAGAAGAGCTTATCAGATGGACCCTGCTAATAGCCGTGAAGCTATGAAAGAAGTAGAACTTGATATGGAAGAAGGAGCAGATTTCATCATGGTAAAACCTGCTTTATGTTATCTCGATATCGTTCGTCAAGTTCGCGATAAAATTGATCGTCCTATAGCTGTATATAATGTAAGTGGTGAATATTCCATGGTAAAAGCAGCAGCCCAAAATGGCTGGATTGATGAAAAACGCATCGTTATGGAAACACTTCTCAGCATGAAACGCGCAGGTGCAGATATCATCATCACATATCACGCTATTGATGTAGCAAAATGGTTAAAAGGTTAGATATTCATTTTTCTTTTGTTTAAAAGAAAAACGAACCAAAAAGAAAATACACCCGCGATATTGATTTTACTTTGGCAAAGATAAAATCATGTCTACAACGCTCTAAACTCGCTTCGCTCAAACAGTAGGACTAAAACCGTAGCCCTGATTTTATCTTTGTCAATAGCTTTTAGCTACCGTAAAAGTCTGCTAACGCGGGGAAGTTTGGTATTTATTGATAATACCGTACTATTAATTTCCGCATTATAAAATTTGAATGGTAACCTTTAGGTTATTGAAAATAATTATCGCTGAATACGTTTTTAGTCTGAATGTTTGAGCGAAGCGAGTTTCTAAGCGTTGTATGAAGCGATAAGTATTTTCAAAGTTCAAATTTTATCTGCGGTGGCTTTCTTTGGTTCGTTTCTTTGCCATCAAAGAAATGAACACTTGTAATAATTCTTTTTTTATGCTAAAATATCATTCATGAGCAGTTTCTCATGTAAGACTGCGGTATTCGGGTCTCGCGCAATGGAGACTCATGAACCCCGCCAGGTCCGGAAGGGAGCAACGGTAAGTGATCATCTTCATGTGCCGTGAGGGCGCCTGAATACCGTGTTCTTACCTGAGAAGCTGTTTTTTTTATATCCAAAAATAGGAGGGGAGCATTTATTATGGCTTAT
The DNA here is from genome assembly GCF_900110235.1 of Megamonas sp. Calf98-2. NCBI lineage: Bacteria > Bacillati > Bacillota > Negativicutes > Selenomonadales > Selenomonadaceae > Megamonas > Megamonas sp. Calf98-2. The sequence goes on from NZ_FOCY01000024.1 coordinate 25,855, forward strand.
ATGGCACTTTACCGAAAGTGGAGACCACAAGATTTTTCGGATCTTATAGGCCAAGAACATATCAGTGAAACTTTATCTAATGCTATAAGCACCGGTAAAGTAGCTCATGCATATTTATTTTCTGGACCACGTGGTACAGGGAAGACAAGTACAGCTAAGATTTTAGCGAAGGCTTTAAATTGTGAGCATGGACCGACACCAACACCTTGTAATCAATGTGTATGTTGTCAAAAAATAAATGATGGTTCATTCATGGACGTTTTTGAAATAGATGCGGCTTCCAATCGTGGTATTGATGAAATTCGTGATTTACGTGAAACAGTGAAATTTGCTCCTGTAGATGGTAAATATAAAGTATATATCATCGATGAAGTTCATATGTTGACGACAGAAGCTTTTAATGCTTTGCTAAAAACATTAGAAGAACCACCATCTCATGTTGTATTTATTTTGGCAACAACAGAAGTGCATAAGGTGCCAATAACAATACAATCACGTTGTCAAAGATATGATTTTAAACGCATAACTAAAGATGATATCTTAAAACGACTTGTGATGATTACTGATGAGATGGGGCTAAATGCAGATAAAGATGCATTGTCTATTATTGCCATTCAGGCAGATGGCGGTATGCGTGATGCACTCAGTTTATTAGACCAATGTCTTGCTTTTACCAAAGATGAACTCACTGTTACACAAGTGAGAAAAGTATTAGGGCTTGTAGGTCATGATTGGGTATGGCAGATAACAGATGCTCTATCTAAAAAAGATAGTCAAACGATTTTAACTATCCTTGATGAAGTAATAGCTCAAGGTAAAGAAATAAAACAATTATTGAACGAATTAGTATTGCATTTTCGTTCGATTATGCTCTATAAAGCTTCAAATAAATTATTAAATTTAAATATGTATTTTGAAGATGAAGAGGTATTATCTCGCCAAGCTAAAGAATTTACGCATGACCAGATAATGCAAATTATTCAAAAAATACATGAGGCTATTAATGAAATAAAATGGGCAAGTCAACCTAGAATAACGGCAGAAGTTTTATTTTTAAAATTATGCTGGCAAGGCGAAGCTGAAAATAATAATTCAGAAAAAATAATGTCGATGATGAATAATATACCTGCAGTAAATAACAAGGGTGCTTCAGAGGTAAAAATAATGGCGCTAGAACAGACTGTTTCTCGTTTAGATAGAATAGTCAAAGCACTTAGTAGTCAGTTGGCTAATATGCAAGAACAGTATAAATCAACTCCGATGACGAATACACCAATGATGAATACTTTTGTAGAGCCAAGACAAAATACAGTAAAAAGAGCTTCAAAAATAGTTAAAAATGAGCCAGTGCATACTAATATAATGCCGATGGAAAATGCTGATGCTACAGCTATTTGGCAAAATGTGTTGGCAGGGCTTAATGCTCGTCGCAAAAAAGTTGTAGTGGCTTGTGTAAATAGAGCACTACCTTATCGCATAGCAGATAATCAATTTTTTATCCATTTTGATAGCCCATTTTTACAAGCTCGTACAGAAAAAGATGATTATCGTTTATTGATAGAAGAAGTATTAGAAAATGTAACAGGTCATAATTTGCGTTTAGTCTGTACTTGTGGAGATTTGAAAATAACGCAAATGCCACAGGTTAATACTACTTTAAATAATAATGTTGATAAAATACAGGAAATAAAAGCGCCAAAAGTAACAATTCCTATGATTGAAGATGAGGATGTATTGCCACAAGGTGATTATCAAGCAGATATTCCTATGCCTACAGATGAAGATTATGTAGATATAGCGCCAACAGATGTGGATTATGATAATATGACACCAGAAGGTAAACATACATTACAGACGGCGATTGAGATTTTTGGTGGAAAAATAATTCCTGAAGATAATAAATAATAGATAATTGACGATTTTATTTTATTTTGATACTCTAAATAGAGAAAAATATTTTATATGGAGGTATTTTGATGTTTAATCAAGGTAATATGGCTGGCATGATGAAAAAAGTTCAGAAAATGCAAGCTGATATGAAAAAAATGCAAGATGAACTTAAAAAGAAAACTGTTGAAGTAAGCGTTGGTGGCGGTGTTGTTAAAGTCGTTATGAACGGTGAAAAACAGATGCAGTCCCTTGTTATTGATAAAGCTGCAGTAGATCCAGAAGATGTAGAAATGTTACAAGACCTTATTTTGTCTGCTGTAAATCAGGCTATGGTAAAAGTAGATGAAATGATGGCTAGTGAAATGAGCAAATTAACTAGTGGTTTAAATCTTCCTGCTGGATTATTCTAATGAGATATATTGAGCCTATGGCTAAGCTAATTGAACATTTTCGTGCTTTACCAGGAATTGGTTCAAAGACAGCTGTACGCTTAGCATATCATATTTTAGACATGGAGCCTGCCCAAGCAAAAGCCTTGGCGCAGGCTATTATTGAAGCTAAAGAAAAAATTGGCTTTTGCAGTTGTTGTTTTAATCTCAGTGATACAGACCCCTGTGCTATTTGTACATCACCAAATAGAGATCATTCTATTATTTGTGTAGTAGAACATCCTAAAGATGTAGTGGCTATGGAACGTATGCGAGATTATAAAGGTGTTTATCATGTATTGCATGGAGCTTTATCGCCAATTGAAGGAGTAGGGCCAGAGGATATTCATATCAAAGAATTATTAAATCGTTTATATGATGATAAAGTAAAAGAAGTTATCATGGCTACTAATCCTAATATCGAAGGCGAAGCAACAGCTATGTACATTGCCAAATTATTAAAACCACTAGGTATAAAAGTAACAAGAATTGCTCATGGACTTCCTGTTGGTGGCGATTTAGAATATGCAGATGAGGTAACTTTAGCTAAAGCTATTGAAAATCGTCGAGAAATGTAAGTTCATTTAGAACAAAGGTTGTGATTTTATGGTTGAGTCTACATTAGTTATTGCTTTTTTTGTGGGCTTATTGATTTTATGTGTATTCACTAAAATTTTTTCTATGCCACTAAAAATCTTATGGAATTGCATTTATAATAGCATAATAGGTGCTATCGTTTTATATATTATAAATTTCTTGGGATTTGTATACATTCCGATTAATTTTATAACGGCATTGATAGCAGGGATATTTGGAGTACCAGGAGTATTGGTATTAGCGATTTATTCTATGTTATAAGAGCTACAGTTTTGGCTGTAGCTTTTTTTGTAGGCAAATTTATAAATAATTAATTAGATAATTGATTGATTATGCTTTATATGTTAAAATAACTATTAATTAGATAAAAATAACTATTAAAAAGAGAGTGTGTATAATGAATTTCAAAAAAATATTAGCAATTGTGATGGTGTGTGTTTTTGCTTTTAGTGGTATCGGCATGGCAAAAGCAAAATCTGGCGGTGGCGGGTTCAAAGCTCCAGCTAGTACAACAAAATCTGTAACACCTTCTACAAAATCAACAACAACTACAACACCAAAAACTGATGCGCCAAAGACAAATGCTACAGAAGCACCTAAATCTAATGCAACTACAAATAATGCAAGTACAAATACTGCAAATAAAACTAACACTACTACAAATACAGCAAACAATCAGCAATCTGGTAGCCGTTGGGGTAGTGCTTTAAGAAATATTGGTTTATTTGCTGGTGGTATGTTCTTAGGTAGCATGCTCAGCAATATGTTTGGTCTTGGCGGATTTATGGGTGATATTTTAGGCTTAATTGCCAATGTGGTACTTATCGGTATCGTAGTAATGATAATTATGGCTATTTATCGTAAACTTTTTGGCAAAAAAAATGAAACTAATGCTTATGCTAGCAGTAGATATGATGAAAATAATTTCTGTTGCCCTAATTGTGGATGGATGGCACCAGATAGAAATAATCCTCCAAAATTCTGCCCTGAATGTGGAAACCGTTTAAATGGTGCAAATCAAAGTGAATATCAACAATATAATCAATATACAAATGAACAAGATGCGGAATATACAGAGTCTAAAAGTGGTAAAATAATAGATATTACACCACCAAAAGATAAGGATAAATTTTAATTAAATAATGATTTTATCTATAAAAGCGACACTATTTAAAGGTGTCGTTTTTTATTTTTTAGATAAATTTTGCCTAGATGTGATAAAATGAAAAATGTATATATTTAGGAGGCGATAATTTTGAATGTATCACAAGCACAAAAAGGAAGAACTTATCTTGTAAAAAAAGTAAACTTAGAGGGAAATATTGAACGTCGTTTAGAGATGCTCGGCATGACTGACCAAGTGAAACTTATGGTTTTAAATAAAAAAAATCAAAGCGCTGTAATTATAAAGGTACGTGGCACTCGTTTTGCCATAGGTAAAGAAATAGCAGATGCTATAGAAATCGAGGAAATAGAAAATGAGTAAAGATGTTCATGTAGCTTTTATTGGCAATCCTAATTGTGGGAAAACTACTTTATTTAATGCTTATACTGGCGCTCATTTAAAAGTTGCCAATTGGCCCGGTGTAACTGTAGAAAAAAAAGAAGGAGTAATGCAATTTCACAATGAAAATTATAAATTAGTGGATTTACCAGGAATTTATAGTTTGACTTCATATACTATGGAAGAGCAAGTATCACGTCAATATATATTAGATGATGAAGTCGATATTGTTGTCGATGTGGCAGATGCTTCTTCTTTAGAGCGAAATTTATATTTAGCATTGCAACTTATTGAATTAGGTAAGCCAATGGTTCTAGCTTTAAATATGATGGATATTGTTGAAGAACGAGGCATGGATATCGATTTTCATAGATTGCCAGAAATGCTAGGGATACCAGTAGTTCCTGTTAGTGCTAGAAAAAAACGTGGTCTAGAAATCTTAATGCATGCAGTCGCTCATCATCAGGGTGAAAAAATTAAAGATAAAATAGAACATCATCATGGTGAAGAAATTTTAAATCGTAAACATAGACATAATCATCATAAGGATTGTGTAGTTGTTTATAGTGATGAGGTTGAAGATAAGATAGATATTATCGAAGAAGCTCTCGTTGAAAAATATGGTCAATTACCTAATTTGCGTTGGCATGCAATCAAAGAATTAGTACAGGATAAAGAAATTATTGAAAAATATCCTTTAGATTTGCCTGATGTATTGGATAGAAGTTATGAAAAAGATATCATTAAGCAAAAATATGACTTTATCGAAGAAATAATACAAGAAGTATTAGTAAATAAAGATAAAGAAGCACGCTCTACAGATAGAATAGATGCTGTGCTTACTGATAATGTCTGGGGTATTCCAATTTTCTTGGCTATTATGGCATTTATTTTCTTCTTAACTTTTACTATAGGTGATATTTTTAAAAATTATTTAGTAGAAGGAATAGATATTGTAAGCAATGATTTGATGGCAATATTGAATTCTATAGATGTCAGTCCAATTATATCGTCATTATTAATTGATGGGGCTATAGCTGGTATTGGTGGTATATTAGCATTTTTACCGAATATATTTATTTTATTTTTAGCTTTAGCTGTGTTAGAAGATAGCGGATATATGTCGCGTGTGGCCTATGTCATGGATTCAGTAATGGGCAAAATCGGTTTATCTGGTAGAGCATTTATTCCTTTATTATTGGGATTTGGTTGTTCAGTACCAGCTATTATGGCATCAAGAGCTTTAGAAGACCCGAAAGATAGATTGCGTACTATTTTAGTAACGCCATTTATGTCATGTAGTGCCAGACTTCCAATATATATTTTATTTTCAGGAATGTTTTTCCCAGAATATGCGATGTTTGTAGCTTTTTCTATGTATGTAATCGGCATAGTCATGGCGATAATTATTGCTAAAATCTTTTATAAGGTAAGCGATAAGAGCGATAAAAAAGTATTGTTGATAGAACTTCCTGAATATAAATCACCAAATATAATGTCTATATTTTTATATGCTTGGGAAAAAGTTAAATCATATTTAGCAAAAGCTGGTACAACGATTTTCGTAGCATCAATAGTTATCTGGTTTATTTTAAACTTTAATTTCTCTGGTATGGTAGATATCGGTGATAGCTTTGGAGCTCAAATCGGTCGATTAATAGCACCTATTTTAGTGCCTGCTGGGCTTGGATTATGGCAGATTGCAGTGGCTTTGATATCTGGTATTGCAGCAAAAGAAGTTGTTGTAGCAAGTTTGAGCGTATTGTATGGTATTTTAAATATCAATTCAGCAGAAGGCATGAATACTTTAGTTGGTCAATTAGCACAAGTTGGTTTTCATGAATTAAATGCTTATGTTTTGATGGTATTTTGTTTATTATATACTCCATGTATAGCTAGTATTGTAACTATAAAAAAAGAAACTAATTCTACAAAATGGACTTGTTTTGCAATATTTTTCCAATTATTAATTGCATATTTAGTAGCCGTTATTATCTATCAAGTAGGTAGCAATATTTTATATTAATATTTAATTTTTGTTTGAACAGTGTTTATGAGAGTTTAATTATTTATAAAACTCTTGTAACACTGTTAATTTTTTTATTAAATATATGAGAATAGTGCTATAATCGGTGTTATTGAGAGCGATTTTCATGATATAATATAAATAAAAGTATGATAAGTAAAGGTGTAAAGATGAATTTGAAGTACAAGTTTTTTGATTATTTGCCCCAAGAGGCAAAAGATATACGCATAGAAGTATTTGTGAATGAACAAAAATTTGAAAATGAATTTGATGATATAGATGATATTGCGTATCATTTAATTATTTGGGAAGGAGAAAAAGCTATAGCAAATGCGAGATTATATCGAGATGAAGATGAGAAAAATTCATATATAATTGGCAGATTAGCAGTGCTTAAAGAATATCGTAAATGTCATATAGGCACTAAATTGATGAACTTATTAGAGGAAAAAGTGAAAGCTTTATCAGGTGAAAAAATAAATTTATCTGCACAATGTAGAGCGAGAGCTTTTTATGAAAGTTTAGGATATAGAGCAAGTGGAGATATTTATTTAGATGAATATTGTCCGCATATACATATGGAAAAATTAATAAAGTAAAGTTTAAATAGCATGGATAGAGAATAAAGAAAGGGTATGATTTTGTGAGGATTGTTGGTATTATAATTATCATTTTAGTATTGGGCTTTTTTGGAGGCTATGGCATAATGCAATCGCAGATAGATGACCAAAAAGAATTTAAAGGAGTAAAAAATGTTATTCCTATGGATAATAGAACAGAACAGCAAATTGAACAGCATGATGTAAAAGTGGAAAAATCAGGAATAATATCAAAGGAACAAGCTGAAATTATTGTTTTAGAAAATGCAGATATGGAAGCTAAAGATATCAGTGGATTAAAGACTAAGATAGAAAATTATTATGTTGACATACTCCCCATGCCTAAAGGCAGGGGATTCTTGGATACAAACGATACTTGCCTACTAAAATAGCAGGTCTTACTATATCTCTCCAAAGAAGGTTGATGCCCCAACCTTCCATATATTTATAGCAGCATTTCTATCTCTATCGTGACTGAATTTGCACTTTGCGCAAATCCACTCACGAACTGCCAAATTTTTAGTTTCAGGATTTTTTGTACCACAAACATGGCAAATTTGCGAACTTGGATAGTATCTATCTATCTTTTGCACTATTGAGCCAATTTCTCTCGCTTTATATTCAAGAATTTTTATAAATTCACTAAATCCATAGTCAGATATT
>NZ_FOCY01000038.1:0-18776 GCF_900110235.1 Megamonas sp. Calf98-2
TTCACAAGCAAGAAAATGCTAATATGTAGGATTCGTTGTATCCGAATTTAAGCCTTTGGAGAATCATATCAAACGAAAGTAGCTATGGCAAAATCGGATTCAATGAAGAAGGAAATAAACAAATTTTTATATTTTTATAGATTTTTGGCAACGGTAATTGGATATGCCTACTATCAAAGACGCATTAGATATTATCGGTAAGTTGACTGTCGCAGAGCAGGAAAGCCTTAAAACAATGCTTTTAAGTCCTGCCTTTGTAAAGTCTTTGAATATTGAAGATTTCGTAGCAAAGGAACGCTTTGCAAATGGTCGTGTATGCCCTCTTTGTGGCTGTATCCATGTGGTTCGCAATGGTCATCGTAAAGATGGCACACAGCGATATGTATGTAAGGATTGTGGCAAGTCCTTCGTGATTGCTACGAACTCCATTGTGTCTGGTACAAGAAAAGACTTGTCCGTGTGGGAGCAGTACATTGATTGTATGATGAATGGCTTATCCATTCGTAAGACTGCTGTTGCTTGTGGGATTCACAGAAACACCGCATTCCTTTGGAGACACAAGATTTTGGATGCACTTCAGAATATGGCAGACGATGTTACCCTTGACGGCATTATTGAGGCTGACGAAACTTTTTTCGCCATCTCGTACAAGGGCAATCATAGCAAGAGTAAGACATTTGCTATGCCACGCAAGGCTCATAAGCGTGGTCATTCTACACATATCAGAGGCTTGTCCCAAGAAAAGGTATGTGTTCCTTGTGCGGTTAATAGGAATGGCTTGTCTATCTCCAAGATTACGAATACTGGTAGAGTTTCTACAAGAGATTTACATCATATTTATGATGGTAGGATTAAGACCAATTCCACTCTTGTTACGGACAAGATGAACTCCTATGTGAGATTTACAAATGCCAATGGCATTGACCTTGTGCAGTTAAAGACTGGCAAAGCCAAGAAAGGCATTTATAATATCCAACATATCAATAGCTACCATAGCCAGCTAAAGAGGTTTATGCGTGGCTTTAACGGTGTTTCTACCAAGTATCTGAACAACTATCTTGTGTGGAATAACCTTGTAAATTACGCCAAAGAAAGCGACATGGAGAAAAGGAACATCTTCTTAACTTTCGTTTTGGCAACATTGAAAACTGCTAAATGCAGAGATTTATCAAACAGACCAGCAGTTCCTCTGGTCGCCTAATTAGAATTTGTGGAGATGATAAGATGGTCAATATAACAGATGTAAAACAGATTCTTCAATTTGCAATAGATGCGGAGATTAAAGTCTTTCTTGATGGTGGCTGGGGTGTAGATGCTCTTCTTGGATATCAGTCAAGAGCCCATAATGATATTGACATTTTTGTAGAAAAGAACGATTATCAGAACTTTATAGAAATAATGAAAGCTAATGGCTTTTATGAGATTAAGATGGAATATACAACATTGAACCATACTGTATGGGAAGATTTGAAAAACAGAATTATTGATTTGCATTGTTTTGAATATACGGACGAAGGTGAAATTCTTTATGATGGGGATTGTTTTCCGGTAGAAACTTTTTCGGGTAAAGGAAGAATTGAGGAAATAGAGGTTTCCTGTATTGAACCATATAGTCAAGTAATGTTCCATCTGGGATACGAGTTTGATGAAAATGATGCACATGATGTGAAGTTATTGTGTGAGACACTTCATATCGAAATTCCAAATGAGTATAGATAACTGCAAATAACAGTTTGTAGGGGAGTTCTGATACTCCCCTATAAAAATGGCTATTTATCAACTGTTTGTTGTGACATAGCCATTTTTTAATAATAAGATTCAAATACAACACTTGTTAAAGTTAAATAAAAGCTACGAGATGGCTTATGATATGTATATTAAATTCAAATACAACACTTGTTAAAGTTAAATTTTACCGTATTCGTTAATGATAGAAGTTTGAGCCAATTCAAATACAACACTTGTTAAAGTTAAATGAAATCAGTAAATCTATTCATTAAATCACGAATAAAATTCAAATACAACACTTGTTAAAGTTAAATTGCTTGATGAAATGCAAAAAGACGTTAAAAGAGAGCATTCAAATACAACACTTGTTAAAGTTAAATAGTGAATTTACAATATCTGAAATTATAAATAATGTATTCAAATACAACACTTGTTAAAGTTAAATAAAGCTTTAGCTAAGTATGATTTAATGACTAAAGAATTCAAATACAACACTTGTTAAAGTTAAATTCAGACTTTTTATCTTCTAGAGATATGCCTTTTGAATTCAAATACAACACTTGTTAAAGTTAAATCTGCTGCTAAAGAAAAACTTCAAAGATTTTTAGATGAATTCAAATACAACACTTGTTAAAGTTAAATAGTATATTCTTGATTGATTGTTATTATTTCGTCCATAATTCAAATACAACACTTGTTAAAGTTAAATGTTACAATAAATAATGTTGCTCATGCCACTAAGGCATTCAAATACAACACTTGTTAAAGTTAAATACTAACATTATCACGCTTTTTTAATTCATCAAAAATATTCAAATACAACACTTGTTAAAGTTAAATAATAAATACCGCCATATAACTATCATCTAAAACTGAATTCAAATACAACACTTGTTAAAGTTAAATTTTATATTGGATTAATGCGAATTATGTATTTAGAGGATTCAAATACAACACTTGTTAAAGTTAAATTATTCACATAAAAAAATCAAAGCAGATATAAAAGAAATTCAAATACAACACTTGTTAAAGTTAAATCAATATGTTGTTCCATCTCCATTAGTAGATAAAATTATTCAAATACAACACTTGTTAAAGTTAAATAGTAGCATCAAAACAGCCTAAAAAACATAAAGCAATATTCAAATACAACACTTGTTAAAGTTAAATTTTGTTGTTATAGGTTTATTAAATCAATATCCAATATTCAAATACAACACTTGTTAAAGTTAAATATTTATACTGGTTCCTTTTGTTATTAAAAGTTTTCTATTCAAATACAACACTTGTTAAAGTTAAATAGATATTGCATCTAATGCTAGTATGGAGCTTTATTAATTCAAATACAACACTTGTTAAAGTTAAATAACAGAAACTTATTTAGGAGGTGATTATATGTATATATTCAAATACAACACTTGTTAAAGTTAAATTTGATTTTTTTATTTTGTTCACATATAATCGAGAATTCAAATACAACACTTGTTAAAGTTAAATTAAAAGGGGCTGTTTTAGAGAAATATTACAAAATATTCAAATACAACACTTGTTAAAGTTAAATCCTTTGCAGGTTTGCAAGTATATCAGGTACATTAATTCAAATACAACACTTGTTAAAGTTAAATTATTTTAAAGTAAAGGCACGTTTCACTTTACACCTATTCAAATACAACACTTGTTAAAGTTAAATGCTAGAAAAATCAATCTTTATGATTTTCATTATACTATTAAAAGTATTGATACACAAGGATTTTAGTTGTTTTTTACCAGCGATAATAGGATTTTTGGAGATTTTATAAAAAGGTTTAATTTTCAAGCTTTAGAGGAGTTTTGTTTATTTTTAGCTGGTAATTTTATGGTAAATAAAATTTTATTAAGCAAAAAACAAAAAGCAACTATCATTGATAGTTGCTTTAATTTTATAAATCATATGGTGACCCACCCGGGACTCGAACCCGGAACCTGCTGATTAAGAGGTTTTATTTTTAATTTTTTTCATAATAATATGATAATATATTTTCTAAAAAGCCTATGACTATAGGCTTTTTTATTTTTTTCAAAGAATAATATAACTTCTTAAAATCTCATATTTTTATATATTGACAACAAAAATGACAACAATTATTTTTCATATATTTCTTTTAATTTTTGTATCTTTTCATTTGTAGATAAATTTAACCAAGCGGCAATATATTCTTCTTCGCTTGTTGTTAATCTCCCAGTAGTAGCTGCCATTGGAGAAGAAATATTTAAATGAAAATCATAATAATGTTCATCATATATTTTTATAACCAAAGCAACTCGATTATAATTATAAGCATCATAATTTAATCCTAATTGTTGATTTATTATATTGACAAGAGATATGAAATTATCTTTGTTTTTACTTTTTTCTAATACAAAATCAATAAAATCGCCTTCTATTTCATCAAGAAACAAATAAGACCTATATATTGAGTATTGTTTGATTAAAGCAAAACTATATTTAAATTTTCCTTTTTTTAATTTTGAAGATAAATCAATCAGTAAACGTCCATCATCAGTAGGTTGACTCTCTATAGTAGGTACAAAAATTTTATATTCTAATATACCATCAGGATTATTTAATAAGTTGAATACTGTTCTGTTTGAATCGAAATTAGTAGTATTAGGGGCACTAAAAACATTTTTTCTTCCTAATAGTTCATCAATTGATATATTAAAAAAATCAGCTATAGCAATTAAATTTTCAGTAGAAGGAAGTATATTTCCTTTTGTAAATCGTGACACTGATTGACGAGTAACATTTAAATAATTTGCTAAATCTTGATTTGTCATATTTTTCGATTTTAATAAGTCTATTAAATTTTTTGCAAATATATTTTTTAACAAAAAAAACACCTCTTGACTTTTGTAACTTTTAGATTTACAATATTAATTGTAACTTAATAAGTTACAATTAATAAAAGGAGTGAACGATAATATGTTAAAAATTGAAAAAGAACGTCGCCTGCATAGATTCACATATGACGAATTAGCTGAATTTTGCGGCGTTACAAAACAAGCCATTTTCGCCATTTGTAACGGCAAAAATGACCCGTCTTTTAAATTAGCTATGAAACTAGCCAATTTCTTCAAAATTCCTGTTGAAGAGTTATTTTCAAAAGTTATAATTTCAACCCCCATTGATAATGATAACTCTAATAACAATAATAACATCTCTGAGGAATTATTGACAGCTAAGGAAGTTTCTCAAGTAATTTTCAAAAATAAAGTTAGTTATTCACAAATTATAGCATTAGCACATCGCGGAGAGATTCCTTTTTTGAAAATCGGAACTAAATATTTTTTCCTAAAATCAAAAATATTAGATTTTATAAAAAACAGTATCCAGCCAATCCGTTTCTCAGAGGTTCATAGAGCAACTAAAATGCGTTGTGATATATCAGCTATAGCTGGTATATCAAAAATTGATTAGAATTGATGTGAGGTGCTTTAAAATGGATTTGTATATTCATATTAAGTATGATTTTCTAAAATCAAAAATTGTTTCTTCTGATGCTAAAATTATATACTCTTTAATTGATAACTTCTATCAAGAACAAATTGATTGTGAAAAATCGCAAAAATCCTTACTTGGGATTACAATTGTGTTGTTAATTGTTTGTCTGAACTTGAACGTTGTAATTTGTTGAAAATTAATAATAATGGTATTTTAGCTGTGAAAGGATTTAGCGATGAGTAATTTAATACAATTTGCGGAAGATAATTCCGTATTAAGGTACGGTTATGGGATTTTAGGCAAAGCTGTAATGCAGGATTCTGCATTAAACAAACATTCTAAACTTGTATATGCCTATTTAGTAACTTTTGGAAATTCTGCTTTTCCGGGACGCGATAAAATTTGTAGCGATTTAAAAATTGGGTCAGCAACTTTTACTAAATCAATTAATGAATTAGTCGACCACGGGTATTTGACAATTTTAAAAAATCGTAGTAGCGGAAGATTCACAAATTACACTTATATTATTAATACATTCATTGATAAGTCTTGATTTATTAACATTTTCACCGTGTTCAGTTTACCAACGCGGTGAACTGAACACTAATAATACAATATATATAATAATACAATAAGGTATGAACTTAATGCCTCACTTACTCGGCTAATCACTAAAGTGATTAACCACACCCTACGCATTAATATTAATGCCAACAAAGCCTTATACTGTCCGGCTTTGCTCGTGTCTGCCGTTGGCAGACAAATTGGCAGACAAATTGCCAATAATTCAATGATATCACAGTTTTGAGCGTCTGACAATTTTAAAAAGAAAGGAGGCTTAAAAATGAGTCGTTTAACAATCAGATTTTCAGAATCTGAAGACCTTAAATTATCTAGATTAGCAGATGAATCTGGCATTACTAAGAGTCAGTACATTCGTAATCTTTTGAATAGAACAAATTTTCAACCACAACATAATAATACAGATTCCACTGGCTTGAATGAAAATCTATCTCAAATAGCTGAATCTATGAATAATGTTTCAATTTATCTAAATAATATTAATTCTCATTTGGATAAACAGAATCAGCTGCTCGATTTTTTGGTAAAAAATAGCAAAATTTCAAATTCTAAAATTGAAATGAACTTCCAGCTTATTTGCCAGATTTTAATGACTAAATTTACAAGTGAGAAAGTTTCTCAAATGATTTTTAAAATTAAGGAGCGATTAAAATGATTGATTTTAAACTTGCGATTAAACGCGTTATTGTAATTTCATTCTTTTTGGATTTGATTTATTTATCAATTTCAAGTTTGATAATAAATTATTTTTATGACATGCCCACATTTGCAGCTCCCGGCACGTGGTGGACTTACATTAAGAGCCTCATCATCACGGGTCTTGACATCGACACTGGTTTAAGATTAAGTAAGGGACTTCACGATTTCTTTTTAATACGAGGTCAAAATTATGACCTCGTAAAAGCTGAAAGCTTTAAGGATTACATTTTAAATTTAAAATGCGGCTTGCTATTTAAGTATTTAGTGCCATTTACGATTATAGTGTCGCCCATAACTTCAATAGCAATTGTGAGTCAACTTTTTCTGCCACTCAAAAAAGGACAATCCGGCGATTTTGTTCGCGGTTCGAAAAAGGTTGATTCTAATAAACTTGTTAAGTTGTTAAATAAAGATTGTAAATCAATTAAGCAGCCATTAACTGCTGAACCAATTCACATTCCTTTAGATTTGGAAACTCGCCACTTCTTGACAGTCGGTTCGACTGGCTCAGGTAAGTCCGCTATGCTGTGTCAGTTCATAAACTCAATGACATTGCGTCGCTCTAAAATGGTATTATATGACCGCAAGGGTGAGCTTGTTTCTAAATTCTATTCAAATTCCGATATAATCTTAAATCCTTATGACCAGCGGTTTAGCGGCTGGAACGTGTTTAATGAATTTGATTTATACTCCGGCTTGGATTCCGTTCCTGAGGAATTAACTAATATAGCTAATTCACTGTTTACGACCTCGGTGGATAATAAGAATCGTCACTTTTTTGAAGGTGCTGCGTCGATTTTCAAAAGTGGGTGTTGCTACCTTAAAATCAAGGGTCTTACAACTAATAAGGATTTATATACCTTCTTTACCTCAGACCCAGCGTCGATTCTGAAAGCTATAAATAGCCTGCCACCTGCTTTATCAGAAGGTAAGGCGTTCCTTATGGGCAGCGGTGATGTTTCCGCAAGCTTTGTAAGCTGTTTAGTTAATCGCATTAAGGCATTTCAGCCATTCATCGGGCGCGATGGCGACTTTAAGGTCAGGGATTGGATTTCAAACGATTCCGACAAGCGTAAACTATTCTTAAGCACGGCAGGCGCTAATGATAGCTTATACCTACCTGTCTTAACGGTGATTTTAGACATAATCGGGCATGGCTTGCGTGCCAAGTCTGAAAGTAAGCAGCGTCGCATATTCTTCATTCTTGATGAACTGTCAAGCCTGCCACCTCTGAAGACTTTACAAATGTTACTGCGTGAAGGTCGCTCTCGTGGTGCTTGTTGCTTTTTGACAACTCAAACAATGGCAAGTGTTGAGTCTCAGTACGGTCGTTCTAGCACTGCGGATATCATGGGTTTATGTAACAGCCTATTTATTTTCAGAACATCTGAACCCGGTCAGTCTGATTATTTTTCTAAATCACTCGGCGACGCTGAATTTATTAAGACTAACAACAGTCGTGGCACTTCATCGCGTGGCGTTTTAGATTCTAATTTTAACAAGTCCAAATCTGAAACTCATGTAATTCAACGGTTGTTTTTAGGCGGCGAGTTGCAGGAGCTGCCTACAGGTACGGCGGTTGTTAAAATCGGCAGTTATCCGATTTCAAAGATTAACTTTAAATTTATTGATTTTAAAGCTAGAGTGCCGGGGTTTATTGAAATTAAGCGTAAACTCGCTACCGCTGAGGAGCTTAATTCAGCTATTAAACCACCTGTTGATTCAGACTCAGATTCTGATGAACCTGTAATGTTTTAATTTTTAGGGGCGACCTTCGGGTCGCTCTAAATTCAAGGAGGATATATCATGCTTAGCATTTCTAATATTGGTCTTAATCAAGCCAGCTCGTATTATGAAAAAGACGATTATTACAGTCGTTCATCAAGTGACGACGATGATTGGCAGGGTAAATTAAAAAATAATTATTCCTTTAGTGATAAATTTAATCCTGTGGAATTTAATCAAGCTTTAAAATCAATGCCAAACCCTAAAAGAGTAGGCTTTGATTTAACATTTTCAGCACCTAAATCAGTAAGTATCGCTATGGTTTTAAATGATAATTTAAAATCTGAAATTATTAACGCTCACAATAAGGCAGTTTCTGAAACTCTTAAGGAAATTGAGGACAAAGAAATTGAAACAAGGATTACCACAAATGGGGTCATTGAACGTGTGAAAACGGGTAAAATGGCTGCTGCTAAATTTAATCATTTTGTTAGTCGTAACCAAGATATGCAGCTGCATACTCATTGTGTTATTTTAAATAGAACTGAATATAACGGTAAATCTTATGCGATTTCAAATGAGAATTTATACGACAAGCACATAATTTACGGGCAATTATACAGGAATCGTCTCGCTAAGAATTTACAAGAATTGGGCTATAAATGCCACATGACTGATGTCGATAAGGGATTTTTTGAACTTGATGACATCAGCCAAGAACTTATTGATAACTTTTCTTCCCGACGACTTGAAATTAAAGATAAATTAAAAACGTGGGACAATTTTTCTGCAAAAGCAGCAGATAGGGCGACACAGTTGACTCGAAAAGCAAAAGAAAATAAGGATTTAAAAATTCTTGAAAAGTCTTGGCGTGAAGATTTACAAGGGGTCAGCTTAAAAAAAGCTGAAATTACTCTTGACAAGACAATTAAATCTGAATCCTTAAAGCGTGCCGTTGATAATTTATCTGAACATAGCTTTGCTTTTTCAGCTAAGGAGCTTGAACGGGCAACTTTAGCCGAAGGTTGTTTATCCGGTTTAAATCGTGATGATTTTCAAAAAATGTTTCAAAAAGCATTGGATAAATCTGAAATTTTATGTTTGGGAGAAATTAAAACCGGTAATGATATCACTACTTATTATTCGACGGCTGAAAATATTGAACTTGAAAATTCTATTTTGGAAAATATAAAAAATGAATCTGTTTTAAAAGCTTTAAATGACGTTGATAAGAACTTAAATTTTTTGGCAACTAAAAATAATTGGACTCTTTCCGATGAGCAATATCAAGCCATTTTGTTTGTCGCAAAAAACACAAATCAATATAATGTAATTCAAGGTCTTGCTGGCACTGGTAAGACGTATATGCTCAATGCTACTCGTGAACTTTATGAGCAACAAGGCTATGTTGTTCGCGGTGCTAGTTTTACAGGTAAAGCAGCTGAAGGATTAGCCAATGGTGCTAAAATTAAAAGCTCAACACTTCATAGCTTTTTTAATAAACTTGAAAAAGAAAGTGGCACTAATTTAAATTCAAATGGAATTAAAAATACATGGGATTTTTCAGGTTTAAAACCAAGTATTAAACCTGAATTATGGGTTATTGATGAGGCTGGTCTATTAGATAATAATTTATTTTTGACTTTGCAAAAAGCTGCAAAATTAAAAAATGCAAAAGTCCTGTTGGTTGGCGATAATAAGCAGCTATTACCTGTCGGTGCTGGTAACGCTTATTCAAATCTTATTCAAAAGAATGCTATCAGCACTTGTTTTTTGTCTGAAATTAAAAGACAAGAAAACACTGAAATTTTGCAAGCCGTTAAAGAGGCGGTAAATGGTGACGTTTCAAAAAGTTTAGATATTTTGTCAAAAAATATAATTGAGCTTAAGACTGCTCCAGCTCGGTTTAAAGCTATAACTAAAGAATTTTGTTCGCTTGATATGTTCGAGCGTAACAAGACTATTATCTTGACTGCTAAGAATAGCGATAGAAACAAGCTCAATGAATTGATTCGTAGTGAATTAATTCAACGCCGGGAAATTCTCGAAGAAAATCAAGTGGATATTGAAGTTTTGGGGCGCGATTCTAAAAAAATCGTTAAAAAATTTGCGCCGCAAGATAAGATTATTTTCACTAAGAACGATTATAAAATTGGCGTGATGAATGGTCAGACGGGTACTATTTTTGCGGGGATTTCCAAAAATAAATGTTTAAAGGTCTTGCTTGAAAATGGTAAGACTATCTTGGTTGACACTAATGTTTATAAGAACTTAGATTATGGTTACTGTATAACCAGTTACAAGGCTCAAGGTGTAACGGCTGAAAGAGCTATCATTAATGTTGATAGTGCTCAAAAATCCTTAAATACTCGTAATTCTTATTACGTTAACATCAGTCGTGCTAAAAAGGGCGTAAGTATTTACACGGATAATCAAGCTAAAATCAAGGAACAATTTGCTCTTTGGGCTAAAAAAATCACATCTGAGGATTTTAAAATTTCAAAAAAAGTACCTAAAATTTCAATCCCTAAAATACCTATTCCGGTCATTGGGCAAGGCTTATCTTTAGGACTTAAGGCTGCTAATTTAAGTCTTAAACTAATTACTAAGACTACTAATTTAGCTTTGAAATCTGCAACATTTTCAGATAAAAAAAATGATAAATTAAAAAATAACAGTGGTTTTCATATCTAAGATAACTTATCCGGCAGCTTGAATCTTAATATAGCTAAATTTTGAAATCAAGAATACGGCTACGCCCAAGTTCTTGACTTCAAAACATAGCTATATATTTTTAGTAAGAGCCGGAACGCGTTAATAATATAAGTGAGGTGCTTTTATATGCCAGTTCAAAAACGAGGCAAAAATAGTTGGCTTATAACCATTAATAATGGTAGTGATAGATTCGGAAACAGAGTAAGAATTACAAAAACTATTCATGTTAATAGTTATTCTGAGGCTATAAGGCAAGAACGAATTTTTGCAGGCAAAGTTGCTGAAAAAAATCAAGTAAATCCAAATAATATGACTTTAAATGAATTTTATAAATATTGGAAAGAACATTATTTGAAAATTCAAAAAAAACAAGATAAAACTATTTTCAGCTATGATGAACAATTCACTAGGATAAATGCTGCATTAGGTCATAAACCTATTGATAAAATCCAGCCTAAACATATTTTAATGTTTTTGGAACAATTAAAAAATTGTCCTCGATTAGATAATCCTAATTCAACTCTATCTGATAATACGATTCGTAAACATTATACGTTACTTCATCTTATTTTAAAAAAGGCTACCCAGTGGCAATTTATTTTGCAAAATCCTGTAGAAAATGTCGATCCACCCAAGTATAAATATAATAACGATAAAATTATTTTAAATCGTGAAGAATTAGGACGTTTTTTGATTGCTCTAAAAGATGAAGATATTAAACATAAATTATGGGCTTTGTTGTGTTTAAATTTAGGTTTAAGACGTGGAGAGGCTATTGGGCTACAATGGAAAGATGTTGATTTAGAAAGGAAGGTTGTTCACATTAAAAAGACAATACAATATATTCCTAGACAGGGTTTAAAAGTTAAACCACCTAAAACTGAATCATCAAATAGAATACTTGCATTATCTAATAGTCTAATTGAGTTTTTAAAATTATATAAAAATATTAAAATTCAACATCAAAAAAAATTGCTAAATAAATGGCAAGGAGCTAAAAACATTGAAGATAACTTCATTTTTACAACGTTTTATGGTAATATTTCTCACCCGGATAGTATGAATATTTGGCTAAGAAAATTCGTTAAAAAAAATAATTTGCCACCAATAAGCCCACATTCACTAAGACATATGACAGCTACATATCTAATTAATGCTGGTGTAGATTTAGTTACTGTCGCTGGTGTAATGGGTCATGTAAATAGTACAACGACTCAAATCGTTTACGCTCATGTTCTTCAAAAATCTCAAAATAAAACAGCTCAAATAATGGATAATATTTTAAATGAAAGTATATCAAATATTTTAGATTGACAACAATTTTGACAGCAAATAACAAAAAAAGCTTTACAGAAAATCTGCAAAGCCTTGAATTCATTGGTGACCCACCCGGGACTCGAACCCGGAACCTGCTGATTAAGAGTCAGATGCTCTACCAATTGAGCTAGTGAGTCATTAATAACAAAGATTATTATACTGCTCATTTATGTATTTTGCAATACTTTTTAATAATTTTTTTCATATGACTAAAATGTTACAAAATTTAATAAATAAATAATTTTCAATAGTAAAACTTAAAAATATGTAATCTTTTTTCGTATTGTCTTAGAATTTATGAATAATTATGATATAATAAAAATTACTGTTGCAGAAATAAAAAAATATTTGATAGGAGGAATTTTATGAGCCCTGCAGTAATAACTTTATGCGTTTTAGCTGTAGCAGCATTTTTCTTTGTAACAGAGCTTATTCCATTGGCTGTTACGGCTATAGGTGCATCTATTGCATTAGGTCTTTTAGGAGTACTTACTCCACAACAAGTGTTTTCTGGTCTTTCTGATTCCACAGTAGTTTTATTTGCTGGTATGTTTGTCATTGGAGCAGCGATGTTTCAGACTGGATTGGCACAAAAAATTGGTATAAAAGTAGTAAAAAGCGCTGGAACTAGTGAAAATCGTTTGATGGCAGCTTTGATGTGTATTACTATTTTATTATCAGCAGTATCATCAAATACAGCTACAGTAGCTTGTTTGATGCCAGTAGTAATTCAAATTTGTGCGGTAGCAAAAATACCTGTATCCCCACAATTGATGGCATTAGCAGTAGCTGCGAATGTTGGTGGAACAATCACCATGGTTGGTACCCCACCAAATATTTTAATGAGTGCAACACTTCAGGCAACAGGTTTAGAACCTTTTGGATTTTTTGAATTTGCGTATATTGGTGTACCTTTATCTATAGCTGGTATGGTTTATATGTTAAGTATAGGTAGAAAATTCTGCCCTAGACGTTATGTAGAAACTGTAGAAAATGATAAAGCTTCAGATGAAGTTAAAGACCCAAAGAAAATGATAATATGTACTGTTATCTTAATTTTAGTTGTATTAGGTATGGCTTTTGAAAAAAATATTGGTATACCAATGCAAACTACTGCGATAATAGGAGCGTTGGCTTGCGTATTAACAGGTTGTTTATCTGAAAAACAAGCTTATTTAGGTATTGACTGGGTTACTATTTTCTTATTTGCAGGTATGTTACCACTTGCTTCAGCTATGGATAAAAGTGGTGCAGGTAAAATGATAGCAGATGGTGTAGTAGGAATTATTGGGGATAATCCATCGCCAATGTTAATAGTTGTAGCAATGTTTATTTTATCTTGTGGGCTTACACAATTTATGTCAAATACGGCTGCTGCAGCATTATTAGCACCAATTGGTATATCTATAGCACAATCTATAGGTGCATCACCTTACCCTGTGCTTATGGCAATAGGTATTGCTGCTTCTTGTGCATTTACAACACCAGTTGCAACGCCACCAAATACTTTGGTACTGATACCAGGTCATTTTAAATTTATTGATTATGTAAAAGTCGGTTTGCCACTTGTTGTAGTTTCTCTAGTTGTTTGCATGATTGTAATTCCGTTCTTCTGGCCATTTTTCCCATGATGAATATCAGATAGTATAAGAGAGTTTTATTTTAGATTTTATTTATAGTTAAAGGATTGATTTTATGGATAGAGAAAATGCTCTTAGTACGATTGCTTCATTTGATACAGAATTATATACATTCTTTCAAGAAGAGGTACAAAGACAAAAATATACCTTATCTTTTATGCCAGAGGAAAATTATTCATCACCTTTAAGCACATATCTTGAAGGTAGTATTTTGTCAAATACATTGACAACACACCATGATGAAGCTAAACCTACAGGCTTAGAAGAAATCACTATTAATCGCATTAATAAATTATTTGGCAGTGAACATGCAGTTATTCGCTTAGAAAGTATAGCAGCCGCTTCTCGCGTTGTTTTTTATAGCTTAGCTAAAAAAGGCGATACTATATTATCTTTAGATAATAGAAAAAGCGACCATTGTAATAGTAAAAATTTAGAATTTAATTTTGTTAGATTTAGTATTGACCCTAAAACACAATTATTAAATCTAGATAGAGTTGAACAGATAGCTAAAGAACATAAACCTAAAGTGATAATTTTTTCACCAGTTAATTATCCAAGAGTTATAGATTATGAAAGATTAGCTAAAATTGCACATGATATAGGTGCTTATATGTGGTTTGATATTTGTCAAAATGTAGGTCTTGTAGCAACAGGGCAAATACCTTCACCTGTACCTTATGCAGATGTAGTAACTTTTTCAACACATGATTCTTTAAGAGGACCACAAAGTTCAGTAATTTTATGTAAAAAAGAATTAGCTGATATCATTGATAAAACAGTTATCACTACAGGACATTTTTCTTTGAAAAAAAATATTTTAGCTAGTTTAGCTGTTATATTTAAAGAAGCGACTACAGAAAAATTCAAACAGTATACTAAACAAGTTGTATTAAATGCAAAAGCACTTCAAAAAGGATTAGAAGAAGAAGGCATTACAATTTTATGTAAAGGAACTGATACAAATTTAGTTTTAGTGAACCTTACTAAATTAGGTATTAGCTGTAAAAAAGCGCATAATGCTTTACAAAGTGCAGGTTTTATCGTAAAACCAACCGTATTATCTACTTGTGATGAGAATCTTAATTTTGAAATCTTGAGATTATCTAGTTTGATTTTAACAACTAGAGGGCTTAAAGAAGTGCAGATGGAACACATTGGTAAAATGATGGCTAAGGTATTGAAAAATATTGATGATATGGCAATTATTGAAGAAGTAAGACAACAAGCCGTAGATATTGCTATGGAATGTCCATTATTTTCTGATGAATGGTTAGCGTTTAAAGATGTATTAAATCCTCTTTATAGTGCAAAAGATATAAATATATCTCATGAATTAGCAGCTGAAAGAAAAATGGCTGTAATGAAAAAATTATTTAGTTTCATGAAAAAATAATATCTATTTAGTATAAAATTTATTTATAGATATTTGTATTAACTATAAAATTTATTGTAGTAATACAAATTAAATGTTATATTAAGAGAAAAATAAATAAAACTAAGGGAGGTTTTATAATGAAAAAAATAGTATTGATTTTTGTAGCTGTTATGATGATGGCATTTTCTAGTGTGTGTATGGCAGATGATGGCGGAGATTTAAATAAAGATCAAAAAGTTGCTGAAACATTTATCAGTGGTATTACAACAGAAAAAGTTCCATATGATAAATTAGGAGCAAATATTGATAATGGATTAAAAAAGAATTTTGATGCAAAAGCATATGATGCATTAAAAAATGAAATACAAACTAAATTTGGCGATTTGAAAGAAAGTAAATTTTATTCTTTTGAACGTCATAATAATCAAGACAAAGTAACATATCTAACTTCTTTTAGCCAAGAAAATGTTGTAGCTATAGTTTTTATTTTTGATAAAAATAATAAATTAGTAGAATTTGGTTTATTACCTATACAACAAAATCAACAAGCTCAAGAAAGTGCTCAACAATAATTGTATTTTTATAAGTTAAATAAGTAGTTGAATTAAAGAATAGGTTTTTATATGATTATATAAAAATCTATTCTTTTTTTTATACTAGTTAAATAGTATTGTAAAAAATAAAAAAGATGATAGAATTAATATCTATGTCAGGGAATAAATTTAAGAAAGAGAGTTTTTTATGGAGAAGCTTTGGTCAAAGGATTATGTATTAAACATTGTAGGCAATTTGTTATTATTTGTAGTATTTTATTTATTGATGGTTTATACAACTAAATTGGCTATTACAGAATTTAATGTTTCCGTCAGTGAAGCGGGATTAGCCTCAGGGATTTTCATTGTGGGCGCATTAATAGCACGTTTAGTTATTAGTAGATATGTGGTTTCATTGGTAGAAAAAGAATGTTAATCATTGCAGTAGTAATTCATGCTATATGTACATTTGGTTATCATTTTATTGATGGTATGTTGTTTTTATGTACATTGCGTTTTGTACAGGGTATGACTTATGGTATGGCTTCTACTGTTATTGCTACTACAGTAGCATCTATTGTTCCAGAAAGTAGACGTGGTGAAGGTATTGGTTATTTCACTTTGAGCATTACTTTAGGCTCTGCAATTGGTCCGTTTTTAGGAATTAGTTTACCACAGATAAATCCTTTATATGCACTTGTTTTATGTGATGTTTTATCAATTAGTTTAATTGTTTTGGCTTTTATTTTGAATATAACAGAAATAAAAGTAGGTTTCCGTCAACGTGTAGAAGTTAAATCTTTTCGTTTAAGAACTTTCTTTGAACCTACAGCTATTCCAATTTCTATCGTAGCATTGTTAGGTGCGATTGGTTATTCTGCCGTAATGAGTTATATTGGTACATATAGTGAAACTATTGGTTTATTATTAGGTGGAAGTTTATTTTATATAGCATATTCTATTGCTTGTTTAATTTTTAGACCTATATCTGGTGTAATGATTGATAGATATGGTAATCATGTGGTAATGGTACCTATTTTATTCACTATGATTTTAGGATTTGTTGCTATTGCTTTAGCTCATTCTAATTTAGTATTATTGTTAGGTGCTGTTTTAGTAGGTATAGGATATGGTTCTATTCCTTCAGCAGGTCAAACTATTGCTGTACAAAAAGTTAAGTTAAATAAATTTAGTTTAGCAACTTCAACATTATATATAGCGTTGGATTTAGGAAATGGCATAGGGCCATATATTTTAGGTATGGTTGTGCCTATATATGGCTTTAGAGCAGTTTATATGTGTTCAGCAATAGCGGCTTTATTAGCATTTTTATTTTATATAGGTATGATCATAAAATCTCGAAAAGAAAATGTGGCAGTGTAAATAAAAAAGAGGCGTATAGCCTCTTTTTATTTTGTAGTTAATATTTTTTTATCATTTAAATAGCATTGATTTAATTTTTCAAAGGCAACAGTTTTATCAATGATTGTTTTTATGAGTAAGTCAAGTTTACTATTTTCATTATAATCGGCAGGAGCAAAATATTTGATGCGATTTTCAGTAAATAGTTTAACGACTTTATCCATATTGGATAATTGAGAATTATATACGCAGATAGAATGACCACCATAGCTATTTACTAGTTTCATACAAGGAATATCTGTTTCACTATCGCCAATATAGACTATATTTCTAAAAGGCACACGAATTTTTTCTTCAGGTATAGAATCGTTTACCGCAGGGTCATTTATATCTAAAAAACCTTTTTCAATGCGAAAGAGAAATTGTGTTTTATTTGTATAATTAACAGCTTGAGCGGGCCATTTAGCTATGCCATTATCATCAAAATAAAATGAGCTGGCATAGATTTTTTCAAATTCACCAGCTTGAGCCATAACAGTACCTTCAATCATCTCTTTTAAGCCACTTGAGATAATATAATGCTCAATGATGATATTATGTTTTTGACCATAATCGCGAATGCGTTTGAACCATGTTTTTACACCAGGAAAAAGTTCAACTTTGGCTCCATAATCAGCAAGTATTTTTTTATCTAAACGGAAATTTCCTTGAGATTTTTCTACCATTTTATACATATAAGCTAAATTTGTATCCATATCATTAGCTGTGGCTAAAGCATTTGATTCTTCCCAGAAATTATTTACATCATAGCCTATATCTTGAATAAAGCCTTGAGCTTGCATATCTTTAGGTGATAAAGTTTTCTGAACCTCCCACGACTAAAGTCGCAGGGTTCTCGGTCAAGTATTCTAACGAATACAGTATCTCCGAGCTATCCCCATAGTTCCTACGGTTCTTGTATATGTTATTTATGCTATGTTTAATATTCTTAATCCTTCATTTTTAATATTTATAGCTGCATTTACATCTCTATCATGATATGTTTTACATTCAGGACAGTTCCACTCTCTAACATTTAAGTTTTTTACTTCAGTATTTTTATATCCACAAACATGACACAATTGACTTGAAGGATAAAATTTATCTATTTTGACAATAACCCTGCCAAACCATTTGGCTTTATATGTTAGTTGTCTCATAAACTCTGACCATCTGACATCAGCTATATTTCTTGCTAATTTATGATTTTTCATCATGTTTTCAACCTGCAAATCTTCAAGACAGATTACATCGTAATTTCTGATAAGTTGACATGTCATTTGATGAAGTAAATTATGTCTTTGGTTGGCAATTCTATCATGTAATTTAGCCACTTTTACTCTAGCCTTTTCCCAATTTGAACTTCCTTTTGTTTTTCGAGAAAGCTCTCTCTGAAACTTAGCTAATCTAGTCAGTGATTTTTGCAAGTATTTAGGATTGCTATATTTTACTGCATCTGAGGTTATGACAAAATCCTTTATCCCTAAATCTAAGCCAACATATTTATTCGTTTTGATGAGTTCAGGTTGAGGCAGGTCTGTACAACATAGTGCAACGTAATATTTTCCACTAGGAGT
>NZ_FOCY01000044.1:0-11608 GCF_900110235.1 Megamonas sp. Calf98-2
CAGATATTGGCTATAATGCCACTAAAAAGCAATATTATTATGGATTGAAAGGTAGCTTTGAAGTAGGAAGTGATGGACACATTTGGGCATATACATTGAGTAAAGCATCTAAACATGATATAAAAATGGTAGAAGATTTGTTAAGACAATATAGATGTCAATATATTTTAGCAGACCAAGGATATCTAAGTAATGAATTAAAAAAGAAATTGGAAAAAGAAGGAATATGGTTTTGGACACCATCAAGAAAAATATGAAAGAAAAGAAACAAGAAAATAGTAAATTTCTAAAAAAGAAGAGGAAATATATAGAGACAGTATTTTCTAAATTAGTAAATTTATTTGATATAGAAAGAATAAGAGTACAATCTATTTTAGGATTTCGATTAAGATTGGAACAATGTTTATTAGTTTATACAATAAAAAATGAACTAGCACAATGAGTTATAATATTATAAGACTAAATTAAATTTGAGGTTAATTATTATGGAAAATTCTCATGTACTCCAAATAACAGAACGCCATTTTTCTGATTTATACTTATGTTTTTGTGGCTTAGCTAAATGTGAACCTAATCACAGCTTTGGCCCTGGTATCCGCGATAATTATATCATTCACTATATAACTAAAGGCAAAGGAAAATATTATGTAAATAATGCTTGCTATGAATTATCTCAAGGTCAAGGATTTTTAGTTGAACCTCATTTGCAAGTATTTTATCAAGCTGATAAAGATGACCCATGGCAATATCTTTGGATTGGCTTTAATGGCACTAAAGCTATTCAATATTTAAATGATATCGGTCTTAGTTCTAACCATCTAACATTTCAATGCAATTATGGTGAAGAATTAAAACAAATTGTGCATAATATGCTAAAAAATAATAACTTTGCCACAAGCAATCAATTTTTGCTAGAAAGTCTATTATATTCTTTCTTCTCTATCTTAAGTAAAGATATAAAAACCATATTGCCGACTAATGACAACAATAATCTATATGTAAAAAAAGCCATTGAATTTATCGAAAATAACTACACTAATAATTTAAAAATCACTGATATTGCTAAATATGTTTGCATCACTAGAAATTACCTCTATTTATTATTTCGCAAACATTTAAATATTTCTCCCCAAGAATATTTAGCTAATTATCGCATAACTCGTGCTGAACAATTATTAAATACAACTACACTATCCATTGAAACTATATCTAATTCTTGTGGCTATCAAGACCCTTTAGTATTTGCTAAAGCCTTTAAAGCCAAAAAAGGTTTTACGCCTTCACAGTATCGCAAAAGTTTTTCTCCTAAAATATCTTTTAATAAACCTGTAAATAGAATGAAATAAAAACTATAAGTATTGCTCTTATAGTTTTTATTTAACATTTAAACTGATTTACTTAACAACACCATCTTTATTTTCATAAAATTCTCATATATAATAATTTATAGATATTAATTACGAAAAGCCATACATTCATATATTTATAAAGGAGCGTTTTTTAAGATGCAAATTTTATTTAATGAACAAAGCCGTACTTTTCATTTAACTAATGATAAAATTAGTTACATTATGACTGTACTTCCTAATGGTCATCTAAGCCAAGTATATTTTGGTAAAAAAGTACATGACAAAGCAGATTTTTCCTATTTAATTCAATCTTGTGCTCGTCCAACAACTTCTTATATTTCTGAAGAATTCCATAATATTATATCTTTGAGCCATATTCGTCAAGAATATCCTGTTTATGGTACTTCTGATTATCGTCAGCCTGCTATTGAAATTTGCCAGACAAACGGCAGTAAAATTTCCGACTTCCATTATCAAAGTCATTCTATCAGCAAAGGCAAACCAAAACTTGAAAATTTACCTGCTACTTACACAGAAAATGATGATGAAGCTCTCACTTTAACTATTCATTTACAAGACCCTGTAACTTTAGTTGAAATAGATTTACTCTACACTATTTTTGCTCAAAATGGCATTATCGCTCGCAGTGCTAAAATCTACAATCAGGGTAAAGATGATGTTCATTTAACAACAGCCATGAGCCTTTGCCTTGATTTACCTGATTGCGATTATGAATGGCTTCAATTCTCTGGTACATGGTCTAGAGAACGTCATTTAAAAGTGCGTAAATTAGAACAGGGTATCACTGCTATTAATTCCACTCGTGGTCATTCTTCCCATGAACATAATCCATTTATTATTTTAAAACGACCTACTACAGATGAGAATAAAGGGGAAGCTATTGGCTTTAGCTTAATCTATAGCGGTAACTTCTTAGCTCAAGCAGAAGTTGATACTCATGATGTTACACGCGTTTTAATGGGTATTAATCCAACTACATTTGATTGGAAATTAGAACCAAATACATCTTTCCAAACTCCAGAAGCTGTAATGATTTATACTGATGATGGCTTAAATAATTTAAGTCAATCTTTCCATAAATTATTCCAAAAACGCCTTGCTCGTGGCTATTGGAGAGATAAAGCTAGACCTATTTTAATCAATAACTGGGAAGCTACTTATTTCGATTTCAATGAAGATAAACTTGTAACTATCGCTAGCAAAGCTAAAGAATGTGGCGTAGAATTATTCGTATTAGATGATGGCTGGTTCGGCAAACGCACTTCCGATTATGCAGGTCTTGGCGATTGGTATCCAAATACTGACCGCTTACCAAATGGCATCAAAGGTCTTGCAGAAAGAATTGAAAATCTCGGCATGAAATTCGGTCTTTGGATTGAACCAGAAATGACTAATATGGACTCTGACCTCTATCGCAATCATCCAGATTGGATTTTACATGTACCTGGCAGACACTCTTCTGAATGTCGTCATCAATATGTTCTCGATTATTCTCGTAAAGAAGTAGTAGATTATATTTATAATTTACTCGCTAAAATCTTACGTGAAGCTAAAATTTCCTATATTAAATGGGATATGAACCGCAGTATTACAGAATGTTATTCCGTAGCTTATCCTGCTGATAGACAAGGAGAAATCTTCCATCGTCATATCTTAGGTGTTTACGATTTATATGAACGCTTAACTTCTGAATTTCCTCATATTCTCTTTGAATCTTGTGCTAGTGGTGGTGCTAGATTTGATCCAGGTCTTTTATATTATGCTCCACAAGGCTGGGCAAGTGATGACTCCGATGCTATAGAACGCTTAAAAATCCAATATGGTACATCTTTTGCTTACCCTATTAGCTCTATCGGCAGTCATGTTTCTGTTACTCCTAACCATCAAGTATATCGCTTAACACCTCTTCATACTAGAGCAAATGTTGCTTACTTTGGTACTTTTGGCTATGAGCTTGATTTAAATAAATTAACTCCATCTGAACAAGAAGAAGTAAAAGAACAAATTAAATTCATGAAAGAATATCGTGAAATTTTCCAATTCGGCACATTCTATCGTTTGAGCAGTCCTTTTGAAAATAATGTAACTGCTTGGATGGTAGTAAGCGAAGATAAAGAAACTGCTATTGTTGGTTGGTATCGTGTATTAAATGGTATAAATTTACCATATAGCAGAATTTATCTCCAAGGTTTAAATCCAGATTTCTGCTATCAGCAAAGTATTGATGGTAAATCTTATTTCGGTGATGAACTCATGAATATCGGTCTTGCAATTGATGATCCAAGTGCAGGTCAACCATATGGTGATATGGCTACAAGCTGTGATTTCGATTCTAAAGTTTATGTATTAAAAGCAATAAATAAATAAAATTTTAAGGCTTAGCTTTTCTTTTGATTGGCTAAGCCTTAAAATTTTTTATTTATCATTTAAGTATTCCTTTATAAGTTTATTTTTTTTATAATAATAATAAATTATATATTTTAGGAGGGTATACTTATGTCTTTTAACAAACAATTAAATTGGGCTGTTCTAGGTACTGGTGTAATTGCCAATGAAATGGCTCAAGCCCTACAAAACATGGGCAAAAAATTATATTCTGTTGGCAATCGCACACATAGTAAAGCCATCGATTTTGCTAAAAAATATGGCATCGAAAAAGTTTATGATGACTTTCATGATATTTTCACTGACCCTGATGTAGATATTATTTATTTGACAACTCCACATAATACACATTATCCATTCATGAAAAAAGCTTTAGAAAATCACAAACATTTATTTGTAGAAAAGTCTATTACTTTAAATAGTCGTGAATTAAATGAATGTGTTAAACTCGCTCAAGAAAATAACTTAATTTTAGCTGAAGCTATGACTATTTGGCATATGCCTATTTATAAACAATTATGGGAAATGATACATAATAATGAATTTGGTAAAGTACAGATGATTACTGTAAACTTTGGTAGTTTCAAAGATTATGATATGACTAATAGATTTTTCAATAAAAATTTAGCTGGTGGTGCTTTGCTTGATATCGGTGTATATGCTCTTAGTCTCACACGCAGTTTTATGCAAAGTAAACCGACAAAAATCTTAAGTCAAATGCTTCCTGCACCTACTAGCGTTGATGAACAAGCTACTATTTTATTGATGAATGAAGATAATCAAATGGCAACAATCGCTTTATCACTTCATTCTAAACAACCAAAACGAGCTATGATTAGCTGTGAAAAAGCTTATATTGAAATCATGGAATTCCCTCGTGCTAATAAAGTAGTAATCACAGATGCTGTTACAGGCGAAAAACAAGAAATCATCGTAGGTGATACGAAGAAAGCACTTCAATATGAAATTGAAGATATGGAAAAAGCCATTTTAGAAGAAGAAACTGCTCTTTTACAATTTACTTATACTCAAGATGTTATGGATATCATGACTAAATTGCGCCGTGAATGGAATTTAGTTTATCCAGAAGAAATGTAATATTTTTATCAAAAAGTCTTAAATATTTCATCAAAATAAATCTACAAAATAAAAGGGGTTCTATGTCTACATTTGCTAGTGATACATCAAAACGCAGTTTAAAAAACTGGATTATTGCACTTAGTATTTTATTACTTGGTTTAATCATTGCCCATTTGGGGATTTCTTTATTTTTATTATCCGAGCTTGGTACTGATACCTTCACTGTATTTATTCAAGGGCTAGCTCGAACATTTAATCTATCTGTAGGTACTTTTCACGTCATTATCTTATGTATCTTATTAGTCGTTATGCTTCTAACTACTAAAGGATATGTAAAACCGGGTACTATTTTATGCGCTTTTTGTGGTGGCCCTATCATTGATTTTTTCACATGGCTTTTAGGCGATTTTATCAATGCTGATTCCACCTTGCCATGGCGTATTTTAAGTATGATTTTAGGATGCGTTATCTTATCTATCGGCATGTCAATAGTCATCAAAAGCAACGCTGGTACTGGCCCTAATGATTTAATAGCCATTATCTTAACTGATAAATTACAAAAATTTCAATTCCGTTGGGTACGTATGACTTGTGATTTATTTTTTGTTATTTTAGGCTATATCTTAGGTGGTACTGTTGGTATAGGTACAGTCATAGCTGCTTTTTTAACTGGCCCACTTGTGCAGTTTTGGCTTCCTAAAAGCGAATTTTTAATTAAACAAGTTCTAAAAGAATAAAATTTAAAGTCTATAGCTTTCTTTTGCTATAGACTTTTATTTTGGCTAAAATTCTTTTTATCATATTCATAATCTCTAATTAAATCTATCATTACTTTCATCGAAGCAGTAACCCATTTATGTTTATGATAAATTAATTGTCGCCAGACCTTAAAAACTTCTGGAATATTGATTTTCACTAATCGCTGTTCTTCTAACTGTCTTTTTATCGTAAATTCTGGCAAAAAAGAAATGCCTGCATTTTTCTCTACCAAAGATTTTAAAATCTCTACATTTCCCAATTCTAAGAAAGGATTTATCTCCAAAGATTTAGAAGCTAAATATTCTTCTAAATGTCTACGATAACTCATATCTTTTTCTGTGAGTAAAAAATCTTCGCCTAATAAATCTTCTATTAAACAATTTTTTCCTGCTAATCTATGTTTAGGACTAGCTACAAAAAATACTTCTTCTTTCTTCTCCATCACAGTAACTATTTCTGAGGAATAAATTCTTTTATCTAGAGTATAGAGCAAATCTGCTTCATTATGTCTTAATTTATGAAATAAACTATCTGTACCAGCTGTATATAAAGTTACCTTTATCTTAGGATATAGTTGATGAAATCGTTCTAATATCTCAGGGAAAAAAGTATTAGCAATAGATTCTGCCATAGCTATTCTGAGTTCACCTGTTTCTATCGGTAAATTTTTCAATGCTTTTTTTGCATCTTCACTAGTTCTGATGATTTCATGAGCGTATTTTAAAAACGCTTGACCTGCATTGGTCAAGCGCACTGTTTTATTAATTCGTTCAAATAATAAAATATCTAATTCTTCTTCTAATTTTTGAATTTGTGCTGTAACAGTTGATTGTGAATAATTTAGTAAAATTGCCGCTTTCGAAAAACTGCATTGTTCTGCTACGTATAAAAAAGTCTTTAAATTTCTTAATTCCATGCTATATTTATTGCTCCTTATTATCTATCGAAAAAACTGAATTATATTATAGAAATTATCGTTTTTACAAATACTATGTACACAAGTTATAATTATAAATGATTTTTCTTAATAATTCTATAAAGGAGTTTTTTTATGGATAATATACATCAAAATGGAGGATTTAAAAGTAGTACAGGTTTTATCCTCGCTTGTATCGGTTCAGCTGTAGGTATGGGGACAATTTGGATGTTTCCTTATCGCTTAGGCGAATATGGTGGCGGTGCTTTTTTAATCCCTTATATTTTATTTTCTATCTTATTTGGACTTGTTGGTTTATCCGCTGAATTTGCCATTGGTCGTCGTGCTAAAACAGGTACATTAGGTGCTTATGAATATTGCTGGAGCAAAATTAAACAATCAAAATTAGGCTATTGCCTCGGCTGGATACCTCTTTTAGGCTCACTTGGTATAGCTATCGGTTATGCAATCATCATTGGTTGGGTACTCAGAGCTTTATGGTGGTCTATCACTGGTGAAATGTTATCCGGTCATCACGAAGTATTTTTACAAGAAGTTACTGGAGAATTCGGCAGTGTATTTTGGCATACTCTTGTTATTGTAATGACAGCTTTAATTTTAATGTTTGGTTCTACATCAGGAATTGAAAAAGTAAATAAAATTTTAATGCCTTTATTCTTTATTTTATTTTTAATTTTAGCTATTCGCGTATACTTTTTACCTAATTCCGGTGCAGGATATGAGTTTTTATTTACACCAAATTGGGAACAATTAGGACATATTGAAACATGGGTTATGGCAATGGGACAAGCTTTCTTTTCTCTATCAATCACAGGTTCAGGTATGATTGTCTATGGTACATACTTACCAAAAACTGAAGATATTCCTAAAGCTTCCATTCGCACAACTTTCTTTAATACTATAGCTGCTCTACTTGCTGCTTTTGCTATCATTCCTGCCGTTTTTGCTTTCAATATTGCACCAAATGCAGGTCCAACACTTATGTTTATCACACTTCCAAATATTTTTGCCCAAATGCCATTTGGTCAATTATTTGCTATATTATTCTTCGTTTCTGTAGCTTTCGCAGGTATTACAAGTCTATTAAATATGTTTGAAGCAGTAAGTGAATCCTGGCAAACAAGATTTAATCTTTCTCGCAAAACAGCCGTTACATTTTGTTCTATTATCGCTTTATTTATCGGCGTATTCATTGAAGCTGAACCAAAATTCGGCCCTTGGATGGATATTGTAACTATCTATATTGTTCCATTTGGAGCTGTTCTTGGTGCATTTTCTATTTATTATATTTTAGGTTACAAAGAAATCCGCCAAGAATTAGAACTTGCTAGAAAACCTCTCAGTGCTTACTTTGGAATTACAGCTAAATATATCTATGTACCATTAACAATTATAATTTTTGTTCTCGGAATTATTTACGGTGGTATCTAAAATAAAAGAGTCAATAAGCAAAAAACTTATTGACTCTTTTTTATGGATAAAATTATTAAAATGAAGGGTAGCTATTTTATTTTTCATCAATTGCTATTTTAGCATTTGCATGTAATTCTTCTGTTATTTCTTCTTTATCTGCATAATTTTGTTTTCTTGAACCATACATGACAAAATACATAACTAGACAAATAACAGACATCACACCAGTTAACATATATAAACCTTCAAAGCCAAGCATTGGTCTTAATACACCGAGAATATAAGGGCTAACGCCAAGACCTAAATCCAAAGCTACAAAATATGTGGAAATAGCGACACCTACACGATGATTTGGTGTTAATTTTATACAAACGGCTTGACCATTAGACATAAATGTACCATATCCTAAACCTACAAATACACCAGCTAATAATAACATCCAAGCAGTTTGTGTACCACTTAATAAGAATAAACCTATTGCTAAGCAGACAAAGCAAGGATACATAACATAATTTTCACCTTTGGCATCAAAAATAATACCAGTTATAGGACGAGATATAGTGATTACTACAGCATAGACAACAAAGAAGAAAGTACCTGCTTCTACTAAATGAATTTCTTGTGAATAAGCTGCTAAAAAGCTCAATACACTTGCATAACAAAAAGCAACCCAAAAACCTATGAAGGAAATTACAGATACTTTGCTTTCTACAAAATTATTTACAGAGATTTTGCGAAGTTTAGCTTTTTCATCTGGAGAAAGTTCAAGCTCTTTGATATTGAGGAAGAAACAACCTATTACACATAAAACAATTAAACCTACACATAATTCAATGATAGCTGTAAAAGAAGTTCGTGTCATCATGAACATGCCAATAAATGGGCCAACAGCGGCAGCTACACTTGTAGATAAACCATAATAATTTATGCCTTCACCTTTACGTGAAAGAGGTATACAGCTAGCAATAATTGTGCTTGTCGCTGTGGAAACTACACCATAGGCAAAGCCATTTGCTAAACGAATAATATACATTATCATTAAATTTGGTATATAAAAATAAAAAATAGTAGTTATCAAATATAAAGCCATACCAGTATACAGCATTTTCTTTCTACCAAATAATTCAATTTGTTGTCCTGCCAATAATCTAGCAATCAAAGTACCGACAATATAGATACCAGAAGCAAGACCTGCTTCAGCTAGACTAGCATTTAAATCATTTTTAGCAATGACAGCAATTATTACCATCAATAAATAATAAATCAAATAAACTAAAAAATTAATACCAGTGTCCAAAAGAAAATCCTTTGTCCACAAACGTTCTTTAGAAGAACTACTCATGCTCTCATCTCCAAAATCTTAATTAAAGGATAGTTCATATTGTATACATGTGTTTTACATTTGTATAGCTTAAGATATTAATGAGAGTCATCAATTATTTTTATCTAAAATTAATCAAAATTTATCTATTTTGCTGATATAAATCCAAAATATAATCCACAAAAATCTCCATACTTTTAATTTTAGGATTTTCATGTTTATACAATAAATACGAA
The DNA here is from genome assembly GCF_900110235.1 of Megamonas sp. Calf98-2. Classification (NCBI taxonomy): domain Bacteria; kingdom Bacillati; phylum Bacillota; class Negativicutes; order Selenomonadales; family Selenomonadaceae; genus Megamonas; species Megamonas sp. Calf98-2. The sequence continues at coordinate 9,502 of NZ_FOCY01000044.1, forward strand.
GAAAAATTAAGTGGTTCTAATAACTCATAATAGTCATTTGTAATACCTAATTCCTGTAAAAGACGCTTTGATATCAATGTTGCTACTTTATTATGCTTACAATAATGAATGATAGCGTATGGTGTAGATAATCTAGCATCAATATGTGGATGTATTTTTAATTTGACAAAATAATCCTCTAAGGCATTTGTCATAAAATAATCTGGCGAATGTGTAACTAATGGATATCTTTGTATAATATCATCTGTTATTTTATCTTGCGTAAAATCCAAACATGGTGCATAATAAACAAACTCATCTTTGCAGAATAATTTCTTTTCACAGCCATCTACATGCATTTGAGGCAATAAAAAAGTAGAAGCAATATCAATTTGACCACTATCTAATTTTTTTAACATGGATTTTGCTTCTAGATTATATACATTAAAGCAGATATTATTATCATTATGTTGTTTAAAATAGCTGATATGTCTATTCATTAAAATATCTCCCATAGACATCAAAGCACCTATATTAATATATACTGCTTTTCCTGCAAATTTTTGTAATTCATCAATAGCTTCATCTAATTCATCAATTATCGGTATGATTTTTTGCAGAAAAAATTCGCCTTCTCTAGTTAAATCACTGCCACGATTAGAGCGAGTTATCAACTGTATATTGAGCATTTCCTCTAATTTTTTCATTTGAAAACTAAATGCTGATTGAGTTATATTTGCTCTATGTGCTGCAGTTGCAAAATTGCGCACTTTTCCATAGATAATAAAATTTTCTAATTGTTGAATGCTAGGTCTTTCCTGCATATTGCCACCTCACGTTAAAATTTTATCTTCTATTATATACTATATTGGTATAACATCAAATAAGAAACTAAAAAAAGCAAAGTGATACTATTGTTTATATTATCCTTTGCTTTTTTTATTAAATTTTATTTATTTTTCATTATATACGTTTAGATAAATTTTTCCATGTAGTTTTAGTTAAAAAACTTTCTTCTACCTGTGCTTCTAATTGTAAATAACGATGATATGGCATACTAAATGACAAAATATCTTTATCTATACATTTTCTAGCTGACGGGTCAGTCAATCCAATCGTACATTTTATACTATTTTCTTCAAAATGTTTTAAAGCAAATAAAATGGATTGTGCGCAACCTGCTCCAAATCTTAACTCCACATTATCCTGAGTATCTTGGTCATAATTTGCTAAGACTGTAAGCGCTGATAATTGGTCAGCATTTACTAAAAATACAATTATTTCTGGTTGATTTTCATCTGTTACCAATTCTAATGGCTTGAAGACCACATATTTTTTAGAATTTATTTTTGGTACATTCACAATAAAATTTCTTGCAAGTTCAGGATTTTTCTTATAACATTCTCCTTCTCTGCCATCATTTGCTCCTGTGGATAAAAAATATTCTATATATCCTAAATCATATGCCTTTAATCCAAGACCTGCTCTACCACCCATACAGGCAGTTGTCTCTTGTGAAAAAATCGCTGTTTTGCCTTTAGAAGCTGCATTTAACATAGCTATCACACAGCCCCAAACACCTTCTTTAAATTGCAGTACATTATCTTCTTTTATATCCGTTCTATATACTGCGATTGGCTGATTTTTTAATTTTATCGCTTTTGCTATTTTACTATACATTATTTTTCACCTCGCTAAAATTTATCTTCTATCTAAAATTATACTATGAATAATAGAAAAAATAATAAAAAAGCAGGTTTTTTTTATCTTTCTTGTTGCATCTTATACCATATCTAATACTTGCTTTAGTATTGGTCTTTTCGATATTTTATAACTTATTATTTCTCCGTTATATAAATCTATTATTGGTGATAAGTATATTTTTTCATTACATAATGCAAATTCTGTTACATCTGTTGCCCATTTTTCGTTTGGTTTTTCTGCTTTGAAATTTCTATTTAATATATTTTTAGCTATTTTCCCTTCTTGCCCTCTATACGATTTATATTTCTTTGCTCTTACTTTGCATGTTAAATTTTCTTCTTTCATTAATCTCATAACTACTGTATGATTGATTTTTATTCCCTGTTTATGCAGCTGCATAGTTACTCTTCTATATCCATATCTT